>JAVYQJ010000013.1 GCA_038731975.1 Thermofilaceae archaeon
AGATCGCCCGGTAGTTCCATCAAGGATGTTTCCCAATGCGAGGCTGTCCCCCCTCTTTTCTAGGTTACTTTGGGGGTTACGTTGGAGCTATACCATCGATGCGTCCGCGCTTCTTTATCCATTGCTATCCCTTCTCGCGTGAGCGCGTTTCACTTCTTCAGAGCACCAAAGACTCCCTTCTCTACGTTATCCGCCCCTAGCTTGCTCGGGTTAGGAGTGCCTTCACGCTCAACCATTACCGGTGAAATCGGTTTTAATGTGCTTGGAAATGCATCGCTCTGAGCGTGGTTGCGAGCAAGGCATGGTCCGATGGTCACCTCTTTCGCGAGTCTTAGCAACATCTTTTGATCGACGCCGGTTACGTATTGCCGCGGGAATCCTGCAATTTGACTAGGGTCACGCGTGGGTGACTGCGGGTTGGGAAACGTTTTTCAAGTATTGCTTCCTGGCGGGTTGAATGGGGGGGCAGAGCAGGATTTCCGATGCGGCGAGTGAGAGCGCTCTAGTCGCGTTCTCGCTGTTTGGGGGGCAGGTGCTGGCTACGTTTGTAGCGGGCATCTCGTCCATCATTCTGGCGAGGATACTGGGCCCTGAAGGCTACGGCAGGTACTCGCTTGCCCCCACCGTTGCGGGCCTGCTGATGCTGGGTACGGGTTTCGGCACAACCGCGGCTCTGACTAGGGAGGTGTCTAGGGCGGTGGCGCAGGGGGATTCCAGGTCGGCGGCGCAGCTCGTCGGTGTGGTCCTCCGCTTCAACCTTCTCGCCTCGCTCGGTGCAGCTGCTGTCGGTTTCGCGCTGGCTGAGCAGCTCTCGCAGGCGCTCCTCAACCGGCCGGATTTAGCCCCGCTTGCCCGCTTAATGCTCCCCCTGGTGATTGTTGATACGCTCTTCAACGTGGCTTCCGCAGCGCTGCTGGGCCTCAGCGACGCCAAGGCTTTAGCTCTGCTGCCGGTGGCTCGGGACGCGGTGAGGAGCGTAGCTTCGCCCCTCCTCGCGCTGAGGTTCGGCTGCGAGGGGGCTCTGGCGGGCTTCGTAGCGGGTCACGCTGCAGCTGCGGCTCTGGGGGTAGCGATGCTGAAGGCGAGGTTTCGGGAGCTGAGGGCTGCGCCGTGGGGGGAGCTGCGGCCCTTGCTGAGGTACGGCCTCCCCCTCTACACCTCGGTTGCGTTGAGCACCTCGCTGGCGACGTACCAGAACTCCATCATAGCGTGGGTTGCTACGGATGAGGAGGTGGGCAACCTGAAGGTGGCCGCCAACTTCGTCGCGCTCCTCCAGCTGGTCTCCTTCCCCATATCGTCGGCCCTCTTCCCCGCGTTCTCAAGGATGGAGAAGGGAGAAGCGGGGAGGGCTTTCCGCTACGCGGTCAAGTACTCCTCCCTCGTCCTAGTCCCCGCAGGTGCCTTCACGATTGTCGCGGCTAGAGACCTAGTGAGGCTCGTCTACGGGGGGGCGTACGCTCTCGCTCCAGCCTACCTTTCCCTCAACGCCGTCAGCCTCCTCTGGAGCGGTCTCGGCAGCGCCGTTCTAGCGAGCTTCTTCCAGGGGATCGGCGAGACGCGCGTCCTCTTTGCGGTGACGCTCACCAACGCCGCTCTCTTCGTGCCTCTATCGGCCGCGCTCGCGCCGTGGCTCGGCGTCTTCGGCGTCATTATCGCCACCCTCCTCTCAAACCTCGCTTCCACGCTCTACGGTTTGAGGGAAGCTGTCAAGAGGGATGCGAGCATCGATTGGAGAACCGCGGTGCTGGTGTGCGCGTCCGCCCTCTCGGCCGCAGCGGTGGTAGTCGTGCTCGGCCACCTTAGGGCCCACTACATCCTCCGCCTCGCCGCCTCAGCCGCCGCTTTCCTGGCCGCTTACGGTGCCCTACTGCCACTAACAGGCTGCCTCGAGAGAGCGGATCTAGAGTCACTAGAGGCGGCGTTCTCGCGCGAGCCCCTGAGAACCCTCGCTCGACCAGTGCTTAAGCTGGAGAGCGTTTTACTCCGAGCTACTGAAAACCTCCTGCACAAAACACCGTGAGGAGAGGGGGGCGCCCGTTCGTTCCCTCTAGACAACCTTCACGGGAGCGACGCGGTAGCGAGAGTTTTCCGGGTTGGTCTCAAGCAGCCTCGCGCAGAGTTAAAGAGGGGCGGTGACTGGTGCATCACGTGCCCCGTAGAAGGGCGCCGAGGAAGGCTTTGAGGAAGCTTGGCCTATGGGCGGCCGCAACGTTGCTCGCGGCGCTCCTGGTAATCTTGATCGCTGTGCTGCTCACTCCTCCCCGCCGGCCGAGCACTGGCGTTGGGAAGAGCGCGTTGATCATCGACTCCCTTTACGATTGGACGCCTAACGATCGGCTGCTAGCGCGGCTCGTACAAACTTTCTCAGACGCTGGGTACAGCGTGAAGGTGATCAAGGGCAGGGACGCCACTGTGGACGCCTTCAGGAACCTGACCGCTTACGACGTTGTAATCGTGCGCTGCCACGGTGCCTACTTCAAGGCCGGCGAGGTTCTAGGGGGGAGGGTTCTCGGCGATGCTGCGCCAGTGGTATTCACGGGGGAGGAGTTCAGCGAGTGCCTACCCCTCTCCTGCAAGTACTACTTCGAGAGGTTGAGGGAGGAGGTTGTCAGGGGGGATTTCCAGCTCGGCGAAAACGCGGTCTCCGTCTTCGCTCTCACCCCGATCTTCTTCGAGGGGTTGGAAGGGAGGTTCAGGGAGGGTTCGGTGGTCATAGTGGCCTCCTGCTACGGTCTCGCGGGAAGGCTGCTAGCCGATGCCCTCCTAAGCAAGGGGGTGACCTACTTCATCTCCTGGGACTGGAAGGTATCCCCCGAGCACATGGACGAGGGCCTTGAGGCGCTCGTCGAGGAGGCCGTGGCGAAAGGGGTTGGGTGGGTAAAGGCCGTTGAGAACGTCAACAACCGGCTCGGCCCAGACCCCCTAGGAGGGGGGAGGCTGAGGCTCGTCTCAACGAGCGGGTAACAGAAGGTGGCAGTTTCTACCAAGCCCTACCGACGCCGCTCAACGTGGAATTGAGGTGTAATGGTTGCAATGGAGAGCCAAGAAGGCTGAATGAACCGGAATTCGGTATCAGCAGCTTCGGGGCGCTAGCGACACCTTCATTTTGCTTTGCCCCGCTCTTACCGCTTAGGGGAGGGCGGTTCGCAAGTATGGGTTTAACGAGTGTGAAGGTGACCATCTCTAATCCCGTGAATCCAGAGCTCAGGGAGGATGTGGAGCTCACAGTAGATACTGGCGCGATGCTGCCTTGGATACCGCGAAAAGTACTGGAAAGGATTGGTGTGAAACCGGAGTATAAGAAGCTCTTCAGGACGATAGAGGGCAAGGTCATCGAGCGTTCGACGTCTTTCGCCAGGATAAGGTACGGGGAGCATGAAACAGTGGTGGAAGTCGTGATGGCGGAGGAGGGGGATGCTGCAGTCCTAGGCGTCGTAGCGCTGGAGAGCATGGGCTACCGGGTCAATCCCGTCACCGGCGAGCTGGAGTACGTCGGGCTGCTAGCCGTATAGGGGAAGCCCGACCCCAACTTGCAGCGTTATGCAGAAAACAACACAAGAAGGGGTTTTACCCCCTATCTACCTAACGACACTAACCCTTGCATATCTAGGGACTCGTAGAGGCTGCTGCGGTTGCGAAAGCCGATAAAACAAGCACCTTCGATGCCCACGCGTTCTTAATCTCTCTTACGCTCTGATCGTCGGTCGATGGTCAGCCTAGCTCGCGAGCCGAGATGTGCAATCAATACAAGGCGTAAAGCATGCTTGGCCTAAAGTCCTCGCCTTAAAGCGCCCTAGTACAGTTGACGGGTTTTTGCTGCCCCTGACGTCGATGCCCGATCCAGAGCAACAGTTACGACCACGTACTTGGCTAACTGTTATCACCCTTACTCCCAGAGGGAGAAAGCTGCGAGAGCTGATGCGCTAACTGCTATCACGATCCTCCCTCATGGAGCTTACAGAAAAGCCGAGGGGACAGACCACTCCCCCTCCTTCCAGCTCCTTAGCCACGAGCCTTAAGCTCTCCTCTGCCTTCAGCCCCCTATCCTCCTTCCAATGGATCCTCTCACGTTCTCTGCCCAGTTCGTTCTACTTGCATGCCTCCGCATTTTGGCTTTCAGCTCCCCGCCGATCTTAACGTTGAACGAAGCGCTCATAGTGGGGAGGCTTGCATCTCTGCGGAGCTCATGCAGCATCTAGCTCCACTTAAACCCGAATGCTGCTCCTACCCGTGTTAGACACGCAAAGCCTGCGTACCCTAACTGACTCGGTACTAGAGGAGGTGCGTAGGTTCCCTCCAAATTGACCCTATAGCGCCCACCCCGGCGATCTAAGGTGTTGCTGGAGAGCGGGGCCGCCTCTGTTGAACCGGAGAAGTGGGGGGTGCCCGAGCGTGGATCGATAAATAGAATAATTGTGAGCTAGTGCTCTGAGTCGTGAGTGGCGAGTACGTGGAGCTTCTTAAGAGGAGATCGCGATCCATGCTCAGACTAGCTAAGCAGCTCCTTTTTAGTGGCGAATACGACTTGGCAGTTCTGAACGCGGAGTACGCCGCTCGGTTACTCGTTAAAGCGATCCTGTACAGAGTCGCTGGCGAAGAGGTGAGGGGGCATAGCATCCGGGCACTGATTGGGCTTTTGGTCTCCGTTCTCGAGGAGAAGGGGTTCCGCAAGGAGGCGGAGGAGCTCATCGAATACGTAAGGAGGAACAGGAGGGTCATAGCGGAGCTTGAGGAAGGCCACGTGCGCTCAATCTACGGAGTCTTCAGCTACAGCAGGGAGCAGGCGGGGAAGCTCGTAGAGGCTGCTGAAAGTATTGTCGGTGTGCTCGAGAAGATCGAGAAGGAGGTGTTCGGGTGATGCTTAGGGCACTGGTTCGCTGGAAAATGTACCTAGGCGTCGTAGTTGAAGCCGTAGCCCGCGCTGCACCTGGCGCCAGGGCTTACCTGACGGGTGGAGCTGCGGAGGGGAGGCTCACAGCTTTGAGCGATGTTGACGTGGTTGTAGTGCTGCCGCGCGAACCGACGTTTGAGGAGGCTGTGGAGCTGAGGGCTAAGATCCACGAGGAGATGGATAAGCTGGGAGTACCTCTAAACCTACCCGTAGAGCTGCACATCGTCGGGCCCGAAAGCGCCAAGCGGTACCGCGTGCTGATCCCGCTGGCCCACCCCAGCGAAGGGGCCTAGGTACTAGCTGGTTCAACATTCCGGGAAAAGCGCTCCGGACCCGGGCGTCTCCGCCGGATGATCGTGGAGAAACTGTTTCGGGTCGTGGTTCGTGGCGTGTGTTCAGCTGCAGGGGGTAAAGTGCGCGAGCATCCCGCTTCTCTCAAGCACTTCGCGGGGAAGGGGTGGAGGCCCTTCCCACGCGATGGTACCCTCGTTGAGCAAGATCACTCGATCGGCGAGGCTCTCAGCTAGCGTAGTGTCTTGCGTCGCGATGAGGATGGCTTTGCCCTTGCTCCTAGCTTTGCATACCGTCGAGACGAGCAGGGCTGTGGTCGCAGGGTCGAGGTTAGCGGTTGGTTCGTCGAGGAGGAGGATTTCCGGCTCGTACACCAGGATGGAGGCGAGCGCGACGCGCTTCTTCTCACCCGCGCTAAGGGCGAAGGTGGGGCGGTCGAGCAGATGAGCGACGCCCAGCTCCTGCGCAACCTTCTGAACCCTCTCCCGCTTCTCGCCCTCCGGTAGACCCAGCTGGTTTAGCGTGAAGAAGAGCTCATCCCTCACGGTCGGGTTGAAGAGCTGATCGTCAGGGTTCTGGAAGAGGACCCCAATCCTCCTTCGAGCCCCGGGTATCTGCTCCCAGAGGCTCCTCCCATCCAGGAGCACTTCGCCGCGGTCGGGCTTCAGCAGGCCGGCGAGGGTGAGGAGGAGTGTCGTCTTTCCGGCTCCGTTGGGGCCGATCACGAACGCGATCTCGCCCCGCTTAAGACGCAGCGACACCCCCTTCAGGACGACCCCGGTACCGGGGTAGCTCACCCACAGATCCCTGCACTCGAGCACGGTCACGCACCCGCGATGAAGAGCGCGGTGGTCAACGCAGCGTAGCCCATGAGCGCAGCCTCACTCCAGCTCAAGCGCGGCCGGAAGTTGAGCGGTTGGGGCTTGTCCACGAAAGCCCTTGCTGCCACAGCCATGGATAAGGCCCTCGCCCTCCTGTAGCCTTCGAGCAGCAGATCCCCCAGCGTGCTGCCGGCTGCCTCAAGCGCAGCCTTCCTGCTGCTGACGAATACTCTCGCTTCGCGTGCCGCCAGCATTCTCGCCGCAGCCCTTGAGAACGCGGGTATCATCCGGATCGTCAACCACAGCTGCCAAGTCAAAGGGTTGAGGAGCCTGAGCTGGCTCAACCCGAAGAGCAGCCAGAACCAGCCTAGGGAAGCCACAGCTCCAATGAAGGCTCCTGCCGCGCCGGAAGCCCGAGCCAGTAGTAGTAAGGCCTCAGGTAGCCCTCCCTGCAAAGCCGCTGGAGCCGCTACAACCGAAGTGAAGGCCGCTACGAGCAGCGTAGTCTTCAGCCAAGCCTTAAGCTTACGCGAGATCGATGAGAGGAGGGCTCCGAAGGCCAGCGCCAGCACTGGTACCAACGGGCTGCGAGCGAAGGACGCCACTACGTTCAGTAGCAAGCCCGAGAGGAGGACGATCCACGGGTCCGCCGGAGGCTTCCCCGTCGAGCTCAGCTCGTCGAGAATCGCGCCCAACTGCTCGAGGAGCGCTGGGGCTAAAGGCCGGTACCTCACGCCCAGTCACTTCAACAGCTTGAGGAACAGGTAGCCTAAGGCGAGGACTAGGGCTGCGCCGAGCAAGCCGGAAACCGCGTAGCCGAGCCAGTCCGGAAGCCCCGGCACCGTGTAATCCGCGAGCGGGGTCCACGTGATCTTCTCCGTCAACTCCTCGAGGCCTAGAAGCGCGGCGGCTAAGTCTAGGGGTTCGTGGTAACCCACGAGCTCGGACAGGAACACGCCGAAGATGGGGCTGGCGAGCGCGAGCACTATGATCACGGTGAGAGCTCTCCTATGCTCCTTAAGCGCGCGCATCAATCCCACCTACCTTGATCCCGCCGAAAGAGGTAGGCGCCCCCTCAAGTACGAGTACACGGCCGCTGTGGCGGCCCCTTCGATTACCCCGAGCACCGCGTGCCACCCAGCCATCACCGGAACCGTAACCGCTAGGCCGTAGAGGAACTGTGCCGACAATCCCAGCTCGATCCCGCACGCTAAACCGGCCAAGGTAACGCTGAGCCAGCCCGCTAGGAACGGCCTTGCCGCACCAAAACGCTCGGGGAGGGCCTTGTAGACGTAGTATCCCGTGAGCACGGCTACCACAGCCATGTTGAGCAGGTTCGCCCCCAATGTTGTGATCCCACCGTCGTGAAACACGAGCGTTTGAACTAGCAGCACCAGCGTCATCGTGAGGAAGCCGAGCCAGGGGCCCAGCAGGATGCCGGCTAGCGCGGCGCCGAGAAAGTGGAGGGAGGTACCTCCGGGCAGAGGCCAGTTGAGCATCTGGGCCACGAAGATGGCTGCCGCTAGGACAGGCAGTAGATGCTTCCGCTCCTCCCCCTCCAGCTTGGCCCTCTTGACCGCAAAAAACGCGAAAACTAGGGTGATCAGGTACGTGGCAGCGCAGCTAACCGGGTCCAAGTAGCCGTCCGGGATGTGCACGGCAGGCGGGTGTGATGGGCTTTATAAATATTACTTTATTCAAGTAAAGTAACACCAGAGTTGAGGCATAAACTTTGCATTCAGCTTCCATCAAGGCACAGCCCATTCGGGCGCGTGTGGTTAACCCAAAGCGTTTTAATCCGAGCTGCCTTTACCGAGCGGTGGCTTAAAGATGAGCGGTGGGCTACTCGTTGTCACCGGAGGGGCGGGGTTTATTGGGAGCCACCTGGTGGACCACTTGGTCGCGAGGGGTTGGCGGATCCGCGTCGTTGATAACCTCAGCAGCGGAACCCTTGATAACATCAAGCATCACCTCGAGAGCAGCAACGTTGAGTTCCTGAAGCTGGATCTAAAGAGCCCTGAGGAGGCATACGAGGCTGTCAAGGGGGCTCAGGCGGTTTTCCACCTGGCTGCGAATCCGGAGGTGCGCGTAAGCACGACGAATCCGGAGGTGCACTTCAGCGAGAACGTCGTAGCCACCTTCAACCTCCTCGAGGCTATGAGGAAGAGCGGCGTTCGCGACCTAGTCTTCGCCTCGTCGAGCAGTGTCTACGGGGAGCCGGACGAGATCCCCGTGGGTGAAGATGCGCCTGTGAGGCCCGTTTCCGTCTACGGGGCGAGCAAAGCCGCCTGCGAGAACCTAATGCACGCGTACTCCAGGCTCTACGGCATCAGAGTTGTGGTGCTCCGTTACGCCAACGTTGTTGGACCGAGGTTGAGGCACGGAGCCGTTTACGACTTCATAGTCAAGTTGAGGGGGAATCCCAGCGTGTTGGAGATCCTGGGCGACGGGACGCAAACCCGCAGCTACATCCACGTTAGCGACGCAGTGGAAGCGACGATTACAGCGTGGGAGAAGTCGGCGGGGGGCTATGAAGTGTACAACGTGGCTAGCGAGGATTGGATAACGGTTAGGGAGGTTGCTGAAATTGTTGTGGGCGCTATGGGGTTGAGGCGCGTAGAGTTCGTCTACAAGCCGGTTCTACACGGTGTGGGGTGGCCTGGCGACGTCAAGCGCGTCGCGTTGAAGATCGAGAAGCTCAAGAGCCTCGGATGGAAACCCAAGCTGAAGAGCAGGGAAGCTGTAGCCGAAGCTGCGAGAAGCATCCTGCGCGAAATCCAGAAGGCCTAGCAGAGGGTTCAGCTCGTCTGGGCGGCAAGCGCACCACTATTAGTTCCCCGCCGCCCGCTGGGAGTTCCGCGTTCTGAGCTGATTGAGCGCCCCAGCGCAGGGGTAACCTTTAAGCAAAGTCGCGGGGGCATACTGTGGACAGGAGTAAGCTCTTAAACGTGGTTCTCTCCATCGCATTGGTGGTAGCCTTAACGGCTTTCACCCTCAAACGGGAGAGTGGAGGTGCTGCTACTCAAGTTGAACTGAGCCTCGGCTTGGATCGCTACAACATCTTCGGGGGGCACCGCGGGATGTGCTGGTTCGAGGCCCGGGGCTTCTTCTACGTGGCTCAGCGTAACGGGACCTACTGGCTTGTCGACCCGCTCGGCTGCGCCTTCGTATCGAAGGGGGTGAACCACGTTAGCCCGTACGGGGACTACTCGCCGGCCCTGGGGTATTCCCCCTACGAGAGGGCTGTGCGAGGCAAGTATGGGAGCTTCGATTCGTGGCTGGAAGCAACGGTGTTGAGACTGCGCAGCTGGGGCTTCAACACGATCGGTTCGTGGTCCTACGAGCCGCTCTTCACCCAGATGCCGTACACGCTGATACTCGACGTAATGGCCAGCTACGGTTTCGATTGGGTCACGGGAAGGGTTCCAGACATCTTCGACCCAAAGTTCGAGGAGCACGCGAGGAGCGTAGCAGCTAAGAAGTGCGCTCCTAGGGCTCGCGACCCGCTGCTGATCGGCTACTTCCTGGACAACGAGCTGAGGTGGGGTCCCGACTGGCGGTCCCCGAGGCATCTCCTCGACGACTTCATCAAGCTGCCCGCTGACGCGCCGGGCAAGAGGGTTGCCGCTGAAGCTCTGGTCGAAGCGTTTGGCGGGGATTTGGAAAGGCTCGGTGCGTCACTCGGGGTAACTCTTCGAAGCTTTGACGATCTACTCCGCTTCACGGGCGATCTCCCCGCCGGCGGGCCTTTCGATTCTGCCCGCAGCCTCTTCCTGCGCGCCTTCGCTGAGCGCTACATGAGCGTGGGGGTGAACGCTGTTAGGAGCTACGATCCCAACCACCTGATTCTAGGAGTACGGTTCGCAGGTCCTCCACCCCGAGAGGTTCTTGAGGTGGTTGGCAGGTACGCCGATGTAGTCACGCTGAACTACTACACTTACGGGAACCACGAGCCGCCGGTCGGCGTGCTACGCTGGGTGTACGAGGTGACGGGTAAGCCGGTGATGGTGACTGAGTTCTCATACAAAGCCATGGACTCGGGGCTCCCCAACACGAGGGGCGCTGGCCAGCCCGTTCGCGACCAGAGGGAGAGGGCCTACTACACGGCCCGCTACGTGCTCAGCATCGTCGAGCTCCCCTTCGTTGTGGGCTACCACTGGTTCCAGTACACCGATCAGCCCGCGCAAGGCCGCTTCGACGGCGAAAACAGCAACTTCGGCCTCGTCAAGATCGACGACGAGCCGTGGGATCTCCTCACCAGGATCTTTACGTTCGTGAACACGCGCGTCGAGGACGTTCACTCCGGCTCGCTGAAGGCCGAAGATCTACTAAAGCAAGTGGTGGAGCAGCTGAAAGCTTGAAAGACCCTGCCTGCGCGTAATGGGGGAGGCCATGCCTGTCGTGCACGTCTACGTGTGGAAGGGTCTATCGGACGAGGCGAAGAGAAGGATTATCGCCGGTATAACTAGGGTGTTCACCGACCTGGGAATTCCTGAAAGCGCTGTAGAAGTGCTAATACACGAAGTTCCGAAGGAGAACTGGGGGGTAGGCGGCGTTCAAGCCAGCGAGAAGTTCAAGGGGGTGCAGCAGCCTTAGCGCTTTTCCCGCTAGATAGCACTCGTGACCTTCACACCTCTTTTCTCTATCCTAGCCGATGCCAGCTTGATTAGGGCTAGCGCGAGAGCCAGGAGAGGAGCGGCCAAGGCGGCCGAAGCGGCGAGAGCAGTAAGCGGCGGAGGGGCTGCAGCTGAGGCCTTCAGCAGGTACGCGGGGCCCACGATCGGCAGCCAGGCGAGCTTCTCGACCTGATCTGGTGGGAGTGGGAGCAGGAGTATGCCAAGGAAGGCGAAGCTGATGAAGTCCAACAAGTAGCTGGGGATTAGCACCGTGAGGGATAGAGCTGCGAGGGCTCCGCCGTAAGCGAGCGAGTGGAGTGCTAGCGCAAGTAGCGCAAGCACCGCGTGAGGTATCGAGGCTGGGGTCAGCGCGTCCCGCAGAAGCAGTTGCGCACCGATGTAGGTGAGCAGTGAAGAGAAGCCGGCAGAGATGAAAGTCGTTAGGGCTCTGCACAGCAACAGGCGGGAGAGTGCTACTCCGCGTATGAGGTGCTCCTCAACGAGCCCCAGCGACGCAAGGTAGTCGAGCCAGCCCCCCAGCATCCACGTGACGTTCACGACAAGTATCCATGCGATAAGGGCCCAGAACACCTCCCTAGCCGGTGCACCCGATACTAGGGCGCCGGCCAGCACAGCCAGTGCCCAAAGAGCATCGGTGAGCGAGCCGGCTATGGTCGCGAGAGCGTTCCTTCTCATCCTGAGGAGGTTCAACCAGAGTAAAACGCGTAGCTTCCTCACGTTAACCCACCCTGCTTGAAAAGCCTGCGCTCGACACGCGTGGACAGCAGGCCTCCGGCTGCGTTGTGAACCGCTGAGAGGGCTAGGGCGGCTGCAAGGCTCGCTGCCCACCCCTCTCTGCCGCTGAGCAGCGCGGCTGAAGCCTCCATCAAGTGTGTCAGCGGTATTGCGCTGGAGAGCGCCCTAACCCAGCCGGGTAGCAGGCTGACGGGGTAAAGGACGCCGGCTAGCAGGAGTAGCACCGGTGTCACCCATTCAAGCCACAGCGCGTCTTCCTTGACGGCCAGTGTTGCTGATGCTACAAGCATGCTAAACCCTAGGAGCGGTAGTAGGCCGAGCGTAACGAGGAACAGCGAGAGGAGGACGATCTTGAGCGCCTCCGGGGCTGCTAGCTCGAGGAAGAGGAGAGGCGATAGTGCGAGGGCCTTCAGAAGGCTCTCGATAACGTAGCGGGGCACGTACGTGAGGACGAGGACGCTGCTCAAGCTGGAGGGGGTAAGCGAGAGGTAGGGTAGGCTGCCGGTCCACCTAGCCAACAAAGCCAACCCGGCGATGTCCCAGACAGCATCGATCGAAGCTAGCAGGGATAGGCTCTGGAGGAAGTAGGAGGAGAGCGTGCCTGAGCGGTCCAGGGAGTACGTCAAGAGCAGTGCGACGTACGGTCGAAGGACGAGCAAGGCCAATACCCCCGGGTTGTTCTTCAGGAGTTTAACTTCGTAGTAGGCGCCAGCTTTGAGCAGGTTGAGCTCCTTCCTCATGCCGCTCACCTCGCACCGACGAGCTCGATGAAGACGTCCTCAAGCGTTGGCTCCCTCAAGCTGACACCCCTCACCTTGTACCCGGAGCTCCTCAGAGCGCGGAGGATGTTGATTAGCGCCTCGTCGGCTCCCGAGAGCGGTGCGGAGATGAGCACTCGGTCGGCTTGAGCCCCCTTGTGAACGGCGGACACCGTCACCTCCGGCATCCTCTTTAGGAGGGATATCGCTTGCGAGCTCTCCCAGCTAGGCAGCCTAAGCTCCAGGAAAACTGTGCCGCTCACCCTTCGTCGAAGCCCCTCAACTGAATCAACAGCGACTATCCTCCCCTCGCTCATTATCGCGACTCTATCGCAAACAGCCTCGGCCTCCGCCATGTTGTGCGTGGTCAGCAGGATGGTCTTGCCCTGGCTACGAGCTAGGTTGACGAGAAGGGCTCTCACGCGCCTAGCCGTCACGGGGTCGAGGCCAAGCGTAGGCTCATCCAGGATTAGCACTTCAGGGTCGTGAAGGAGGGCCCTAGCGATGCTCAGCCTGGCCTTCATGCCCAACGAGAGTTCCTCGTACATTTTGTCTGCGTGCTTCTGCAAGCTTAGCGCCTCAAGAGCTTCTTTCACCCTTCTATCGAGCTCTCTCCCACTCAAACCGTAAAGCATTCCGAAGTACTTCAGGTTCTCTCGTGCCGTCAACCTCGGGAAGAAACCCTTCTCGACGCTAAGGGATACGCCGATGATCCTTCTAACCTCATCTCTCTCCCTAACCAGGTCGAGGCCGAGAATCTCGGCCTCGCCGCTGTCCGGCAGCAGGAGCGTGGCTAGTATCTTCACGAGTGTACTCTTGCCAGCCCCATTATGGCCCAGAACCCCCAAAATCTCGCCCTTCTTGACGGTGAGCGAGACTCCTTTCAGCGCCTCGACTACCTTCTTCTCCCACGTGAGCAGGCCTTTCCTCGTGCGGACGACATACGATTTTCTGAGTTCACGAGCTACGATCGCGAGCATGAGGATCACCCGGAAGCAGTGTTTAGGGGGCTGGAAAGGCGGGAGAAAACGTATATAACCAGTTTATAAACTTTTCTATCGATGCTCTCTCGAGGCAGCCTCCTTGAGGCAATCGACTACGTACCTCAGTTGCTGCTCGGCGAGGGCCGGGTGCACTGGGAGGCTGAGAACCCTCCTGCTGGCTTCGATTGAGTTGGGGCACATGTCCGAGGGGTATCCGAGCCGCCTGTACAGGGGCTGCATGAACACGGGGAGGGGGTAGTGGATCGCGGTACCCACACCCCTTTCCGCGAGGAACTCCTTCAGCTCGTCTCGTGTTAGCGGGAACTCGTCCTCGACCCGAACCACGTACTGATGGTAGACGTGCTTAACCCTGGGGTCCTCGTAAGGTGGGGTGAGGCCCCGGATGCTCGAAAGGCTCTCGGTAAGGAATTTAGCGTTTCTCCGTCTAATCTCGTTGAAGCGGTCGAGCTTGCGGAGCTGGACGCGGCCTATTGCCGCCTGGATGCTGGTCATCCTCAAGTTGTACCCTAATTCGACGTGGAGGTACTTCTCGGCTTGCCCGTGGTCCCTCAGCAGCTTTACGCGCTCGGCAATCCTCCGGTCGTTCGTGGTCACCATACCCCCCTCACCGGTCGTCATGTTCTTCGTGGCATAGAAGCTGAAGATCGCCGCGTCACCGAGGGAGCCGGCCTTTTTCCCCTCGAACTCGGCTCCATGGGCTTGCGCCGCGTCCTCGATTAGAATCAGCTTGTGGTCGTCGGCTATCTCCCTTAGCGCCTTCATGTCGGCGGGCTGCCCGTACAAGTGCACTACAATGATAGCTTTCGAGCGCGGAGTGATCGATTCGAGGACGCTGTTGGGGTCGATGTTGTAGGTCTTAGGGTCGATATCGGCGAAGACCGGCTTCGCCCCCTGGTAGAGGATCGCGTTGGCAGTGGCTACGAACGTGAAGGGGGTTGTGATGACCTCGTCGCCCGGCGCTATGCCGTAAGCCTTCAGCACCAGGTCGAGGGCCGCTGTGCCGTTCGCCACGGCCACGGCGTACTCGACGCCCACGTACTCAGCGAACTCCCTCTCGAAGCTCTCAACCTCAGGGCCGTGAGCGATGATCCCGCTCTCGAGAACCCTTCTCACAGCCTCAAGCTCCTCCTCGCCCATGAGGGGCCTGGCGATGGGCACCTGCAAGCTTCATCCCGGCGGCGCCCGCGAAGCGATAGCTAATAAGCTTGATTTAGCAAAGCAAATTAACGACTAACACCTTATTCGGACTGGTGATGGTGTGGGATCCGCGAATCGCGTGGTTTTCTCCTTCATGGGGGGAGCCTGCGTGGTGCTTACGGTTCAGGATTGCACGCTCGTGTTCGACCCCGCCGACCACCTCTCGGACGATGACATTGTTAAGCTGAGGGGGACGGTGATCACCCTGTTTACGCACCACCTGGACGATCATTTCCACGAGAGGACGGTCATGAAGCTCGTGGAGATGAAGAGCTCGCTGATCGTGGGTACCAGCGAGGTTTGCAGAGCTGTAGCGAGCTTCGTACCCTCGATCAAGCTGATGGAGCTGAAGCCGAGGCGCGGTTTCAGAGTCGGCGAGCTAAGGATCTACGCGCTTGAGGGTAAGCACGAGGTCCCCACAAACCTGTACTACGTGACTTGGGGGCCATCCGTGCTATTCGCGGGCGACACGGGTTACGTGCCGCTTCAGAAGTTGAAGGCTAACCTAGCTTTCCTGCCCGCGGGAGGCTCGGCTTTCTCAACGCCTGAGAGCGCTTCGATGATGGCCACAGAAGTGGGAGCCCAGCTCGTCGTACCCGTTCACTGCAGCTTGGAGGAGGCAAAGCGGTTAGCCGAGCTGCTCGCTGGCAAAACCACCGTCGTCATCCTCCGACCCCGCGAAGTCTACGAAGCGACGCTGTAGTGGACCAGGCGGAGATTTCCTTCTGCTGCAAGAACCTGCGCAAGCCTCTCCTAAAGCGGGGCAAAGGTTAAGTGCTGTGGAGGCTTGATCGCACGTGATCGAAAGGGATCGAGTAGCGGTTTACGGGATGGGATACGTTGGGAAAGCCGTAGCGGCGGTCTTCCTGAGAGCGGGTTTCCGGGTCGTAGGTGTTGATGTATCGGAGGAGCGTGTTAGCGAGCTAAACAGGGGGGTTGTCAGGTACGCTGAATCGAAGGTTCGCGAAGCCATCCTAATGGGGCTGCGGGAGGGCAGGTTTCAAGCTACGTCCGACGGCGTAGAAGCGTCGAGTAGGTGCAGGGTCAAGATAATCACCGTCCCCGTACACCTTCGATCTGACGGCACACCGGATTTCGCAAGCTTAGAAGCTGCGGTTGAAGCCGCTGGCAGAGGTGCCCGGGAGGGGGATCTCGTCGTCGTGGAATCCTCTGTGCCACCAGGCACGACTCTGGAGGTTGTTGCACCAACCCTCGAGAAGGCTAGCGGGCTCAACGTTGGAGACGAGCTCCTCCTAGCTTACAGCCCCGAACGGGTCTACGTGGGCAGAGCGGTCGAAGATATCGAGGAGAGATACCCCAAAGTCGTGGCCGGTGTGGGGCCCCGTAGCGCCGAAGCCGCCCGCGCCCTCTACGAGAGGGTGGCTAGGAAGGGGGTGATCGTAATGACCAGCCCGACGGCCGCCGAGTTCGAGAAGCTGGCCGAGGGTGTTTACAGGGACGTGAACATCGCACTCGCCAACGAGTTGGCCAAGCTGGCTGCGGCTCTGGGTATCGACTACTCGGAGGTGAGGGCGGCTGCAAACAGCCAGCCCTACTGCCACTTGCACATGCCGGGCGTAGGTGTCGGGGGCTACTGCATACCGGTCTACCCGCGCTTCCTAATCCACGTGGCCAGGAGGCTTGGGCTCGAGTTGCCCCTCATCGAGCTTGCACGGCAGATCAACCTATCCATGCCGGGGTACACAGCCGAGTTAGTGGATATCGTCGCGCGAGAGCTGGGGTCGCTCAAACCGAGGATCGCTGTACTGGGGCTAGCGTTCAGAGGCGGGATAGACGACACCCGCCTCTCTCCCACGTACGATCTCATCGACCACCTCATGAAGAAGGGTTATGAGCTGATCACCGTCCATGACCCCTATGTTGCGGAGGATCGGACTCTGAGGGATCTTGGACTCCCCCTTACCCACGATCTCGCGGAGGCGGTCAGGGGGAAAGAGGTAGTCGTCATAGCGACCGATCACCCCGAATACGCGGATCTCACTCCGACGCTCCTGAAGAAGCTAGCCGGAACCGATCGACTGGCGATAGTTGACGGGCGGCTCGTGGTCAAGGAGTGGCGATCACCCCCAAAGGGCGTTATCTACGTCGGGGTCGGCAGGCCTCTCGTGAAAGCCTCCGCCTAGCGGGGGAGCCAGCCTTTAAACTCGACGATGCCAAGCGTCCTCGCCGCCTCCAGCGCCCATCCAGCGACGATCTCCGCGATCCTTCTTCGCGCTTCGCTAGCATCGAGTTGGATGCCCAAGCTGCCGAACGCCTCTCTAGCGGCATCCGGGTCCACGCGCGGCAAGAAGCGCTGCACTAACTCGTTCTTTAGCTGAAGGAGCGAGATCCTCCCCTCCTCCCTAACCCTCCTCTCGATGAGCTCCAGCTCCTCGCGACCGATGGTCAGTTCTTCGCCACCCTTCTCTTTTACGCGCTCCCAATACCTGAAGAGGGGCTCGTAGCTGCCTACTATGCTACCGTTAGCCAGCAGCGGTCTCCTCTCGCCCACAGGTTTTGTGCTTGAAGGCGCTTAAAGGATTGCCTACCGCTAACGCTTTAATAAGGGAAAGGTCTGAACCATCAGTGGCGCCGTCACCGGTTAAAGCGAGCATCTTGCTAGCGATCGCTGTTGGCGCAGTGCTCGTAACCCTAGCCTTCATCTTGAGCGACCCTTGGGCAGTGGTTATCAGGATAGCCAACGCAAACCCCCTGTACGTTGCGCTAGCCTGCCTCTTCGATTTCGCATCGATCGCCTTCTTCGCCTTCGCTTGGGTCGCTGCAGCGAAGGCCGCCGGCGTCGAGATAGGCTTCATTGACGGTTTCGTAGCCTCAGTGCTCGGCCTGATAGCTGATAAGCTGGTGGCTTCAGCGTCGGTCTCCGGGGAGCTAGTTCGCCTCGCTTACGTCAGGAGCAAGAGGAACGCGGGGTACGCCGAGTTCCTAGCGACGATCGTCGTCCACCGCTTCCTCTACAACGTCGCGTTCATCCTCCTCCTAGCTGCCGCCTCGATCGATATTGCGGCTAGGGGGGCCCTTCCGCAGGCCGTTTCGATCGTGACCGCGATGGCGATCCTCAGCACCCTCATCGCATCTTACGTGCTCGTAAGGCCTGAGAGCCTGAAAGGGGTCTCTCGGAGGTTGGCTAGGTACGCCGATAGGCTCGTAGCCCGCCTCTACAACGTCCACAGCCTGAACTTAGGGGAGAGGGTTGACAGCTTCGTTGAAGCAGTCGCCATGTCCGTTAGAGGGGCTTGGGGGAGGAAGGGTTACATGATTCTTGCAACAGTGCTCATGCTCTTCCAATGGCTGGCCGGAGCGCTTGAGCTGAACGTCCTCTTCACCGCTGTAGGGTACGATGTCGACTTCTGGGTCGTCCTGCTATCGTTTCCGCTCCACTGCTACCTGACAGCTCTACCCGTGGGGATTCCCGCCGCGCTCGGCGTTACAGAGGTTGGAACCCTAGTCATCCTCAGCGCTCTCGGCGTAGAAAGGTCGGCGGCGATGGCCGTGACGATACTGGTTCGGTTCGTTGAAGTTTGGTTTGAGCTCGCTTTAGGCGCAATTGTGGCAGCCGCTGCAGGAGTCACCCTGCTGACATCGCGGCTCGAATGGACGCAAAACCTTCTAGCGAGCCCAGAGGTGGTCCACGGTGGAAGTAGAAATTGAAGTGAAGGCTAGGGCGGATCCGGAAAACGTGCGAGAAAAGCTGGCGAAGCTCGGCGCCCGACTACTTGGGATCGAAACGCAGGAGGACATCTACTTCGAGCATCCATGCCGCAGCATGCTCGAGGTAGACGAGGCTCTCAGGCTACGCGTGGCAGAGGGGAGGGTTGAACTCACCTATAAGGGTCCTCGGTCGCATAGCCTGGCGAAGTCGAGGCTGGAGATCACAGTCGGGCTTGACGATGCGCAGGCCGCTAAACTCCTGCTTGAACAGCTGGGGTTCAGAGAGGCCGTAAAGGTGAGGAAGAGGCGGGAATCGTACGCGCTAGGCAGAATCACCGTGGCTCTCGATGAGGTAGAGGGGTTGGGCTTCTTCGTTGAGGTGGAAGGGGATAGCGAGAGCGAGGTGCTATCGATACTTTCTGAGCTCGGGGCTGTTGAGATCGTGAAGGAGACCTACGCGGAGCTAGCAGCCAAACTTCTGGCTCAGCGCCGCCCCTCCTAATTTCCCGCCTCTTACGATCTCCATGGCTCTGTCCAGGAGACCCCTGTCTCTCATCTCCCTACATAGGTCGCATATCGAGAGGTTCTCCCCCTTCTCCAGCTTCGCTACCGCCCCCTCGAGTAGGCTCCTCATCTCGGGCAGCTCATCGACCATCCTCCTGTACAACCCTCGCTCCATGTTAATGTAGCGGCTTACAGCGCTCTGGCTAATGCCTACAAGCCTCGCTATATCCACCTGTCTCATCCTCTTTTCCGCGTACATGAAGGTTACCAATGCGCCCCTCAGCGCTGGTAGCACGTACCTTACAAGCTCCTCACACGGCGCCCTAAGCATGCGTTTATCTTATGACAGCTAAATAAATACCTTTTGCTCGAGGCAGCATTACCTTCTCTTTAGCAGGATCTTGAGCAGCTCTCTCTTTCCGCTTCTAACCTTCGCTATCGTGATGAGGCCGTACTCGTTCAATCTCCTCGCCATCCTCCAAGCAGACGTATGGGGGATGTTGAGGGCGTGGCGAATCTCGAAGAGGTAGGCGCTGCCCCCCTTCGTATGCAGGTAATTGAGGAAACGCCGCTCCTCCTCACTCAGCCTCATTACGTTTACCCTATCCGCACGCCCCCTTAAAGGTTGCCTTTGAAGCTGGCTAGGAGGTGAGGAGCTCGTGCACCAGCTGGGCTAAACGATCTTCAGCGATGCTTGCTGCCGCCTTGAGGGCCTCCTGCACGTGCCTCTCGAGTGCCTCTTCAACCCTGAACCCCATTCTCAAGTACCTTTTCGCTTGGAGAACCCGAGCCAGCTCATGGGAAAGCTTCACCAGGAGAGCCTCACGGTCCCCCGATTCCAGGTTCACCTGCAGCTCCTGAAGCTCCCCGCCCAGCTCGTGCGCTAGAACGAGCTTCAGCACCTTGCTCAAGTCGCAGCCGGCTGCCGTAGCGACTTTCACGGAGATCGCCAGCTCCTCGATGATGTGAGCAGCCCACGTTTCAAGAAGCTGCGGTGGGACGCCGTAATCGCTCCACTCGCAGACCACCCTACACCTAACCCTTTCAAGGAGCGCTACTAATCGACTTACAGGTGTTCCCACGCGGGTACAGCGCGCAACCTCTCTTATAAGTTAGCCAGAAGCGGCAACGGTATGCACCACCACACAATATCCGATCCACTGGAGCTGTTTCTCTGCTAATTTGGAACCTCGTAACGGGAGTAGTGGCGCGATGTGGTGATTGGACACCGTGCGAATGAGGGAGCATGGGGGTGGTGCGGGGGCCGGGATTCGAACCCGGGCAGGCCTACGCCAGCGGATACCTTAGCACCCGTTCGAAGCCCTTAAGTTTAGGCCTACGCGATAGACCGCCCCCTTTGTCCTAGCTCGGGCACCCCCGCTGGTGAAAATACGCTCTCCACGGCTTAAAAGCTCTCCGCTACCTTAACGCCTCGTAGAAGAACTGTCGCGCGTCCCTCAGATTCACGATCCTCCTGACAAGCCCCCTTCTCTGCAGCTCCGATAGCGCCCTTCTCACAGTTCTCTCTGGCAGCATTGTTTCTTCCGCGAGCTCACGGGCACTCATCGGCCCTCTAAGCTCCAGCATCTTCAGCACGAACTTCGCGCTGGGCGGTACGTCGAGGGTTTCCGCGAGCTTTTCCCTCAGGGTTTCGCGAACGGAAGGCTTCGAGAAGAGCCTCACTATCCGTACGTCGGTTTCAGCCCGCGCGACCGTAACCCTTTCCCTCACTCTAACCCTAATCCCTCCGTCGGCGACGATCTCGCACGGGTACTTACTTGCAATGCCGCGAACTTCAACGGTCGAGGTATCGGGTATCACTAGCGGGCGCTTCGCTACATCGACGCTATTTACGGGAACCACTTCGAGGACTCGAGCCCCCTCGAACACGATGGCTCCTCCAGCTGAGAGGGCATAAGCGGTTGAGCCGAGAGGGGTCGCTATGATCACTCCGTCGGCTCTATCGCTCCAGACCGGTTCACCATCGATTAGGAGCTCGTAACTCATGAGGGCTGCGCTTTTAGAGGGGAACACGGCGATCTCGTTGAGCGCGTACACAACCAGAGAGCCGTCAACGACGCCCTTCAGCTTGGTGTACGTAGCCAGCTCATACTCCCCGCGGACGACAGCCTCGAGAGCGACGCCCAGCTCCTCCACGCTAATGGAGGTCAGGTAACCGGCCCCACCTGTGCTTACGCCAAGGATCGGCAAGTCCCTCTCGCCAACCGCTTGGACCGCGTCGAGAACGCACCTGTCGTCGCCCAAGGCTATGACCAGGTCAGCCTCGCCAACGTTATCGACCTCGCGCAAGCCGTGGAGCGCTAGCAGCTTCCTTGCCTCCTCAACTTCCTCAAAGTGGCTGTTAATCACCACGAAGACCCTCAGCGGCAAACCTTGTTCACCCCCCACCCGTCGTACCTGACATATTTGCCGGTAAAACCCCCCTTAAAAAGCCGAATGCAAGGGCTTGCTCCGATGGTCTCGATCGAGGAGATCAGGAGGCTGATGGACGAGAAGAAGGCCGTGCTCCTGGCGCACAACTACCAGCGCCCTGAGGTTCAGGATGCAGCGGACTTCGTCGGCGACAGCCTAGAGCTCTCCCTGAAAGCTGCAGAGCTTGAAGCGAAAACCGTCGTGTTCGCGGGCGTCGACTTCATGGCGGAGCAGGCTGCCATCCTAAACCCCGGAAAGGTGGTACTACACCCCGAGCGGCTGGCGAGGTGCCCCATGGCCGCCATGCTGACCTTAGAGCTCGCGAAAGAGTACAAGGAGAAGTACCCGGGAGTCCCCTTTGTCGTCTACGTCAACAGTTGGGCGGAGGTTAAGGCTTTAGCGGACTACGTGGTTACGAGTGCCAACGCCGTTAAGCTCGTTTCCCAGCTTGAGGCGGATAGGGTGCTCTTCGGCCCCGACAGGCACCTCGCGGAGTACGTCGCTGAAGCAACAGGGAAGGAGGTGATACCCGTGCCGAGCGATGGGCACTGCCCGGTCCACTTGGCCATTACGCGGGAGGAAGTTGAGGGCGCGAGGAAGAGGTATCCGGCAGCAAAGGTGCTGGCCCACCCCGAGTGCGTCCGAGAGGTTCGCCGCTTGGCCGATTTTGTCGGAAGCACGAGTCAGATGATTAGGGCGGCATCCGAGCTGGGAGCGAGGGAGTACGTAGTGGCAACCGAAGTGGGTTTGCTCCACCGGCTGGAGAAGCTGGGTTTCAAAGCTCATCCCGCAAGCAGCTATGCGGTCTGCGTCGAAATGAAGAAGATAACCCTGAGCAGCATCCTGAGTAGCCTAGTAAACGGCAGAAACGTTGTGAAGGTTGACGCGAAGGTCGCTCGACGGGCTCGAGAAGCTATAGGTAGGACGTTCGAGCTGCTGGGGGTGCCCCCACCATGGTCGAGGAGCTAATCCACCAGAAGATGCTCGAGTGGCTGGCTGAGGATATTCCGTTCTGGGATGCCACGGCTAGGCTCATTCCAGAGGGCTGCAAGTGCAGGGCTGTCGTTACCGCGAAGGAGCGCGGCGTAGCCGCCTGCGTGGAAGAGGTGGCCGGCTTCCTGAAGCGGTTAGGCTTCAACGTGCGGGCCAACGTAGCGAGCGGTGACGAGTTCCAGAAGGGTAGCGCACTGCTGGAGATCGAAGGTGACTTGAGGAAGCTGCTCCAGGTGGAGAGGCTCGTACTCAACATCCTCTCGCACGCCTGCGGGGTGGCCACCGCGACGCGGGAGGCCGTGAGGCTAGCCAAGGCGGTCAACCCCAACGTAAGAGTTGCTGCCACGAGGAAGACGCTCCCTGGTCTCCGCTACTTCGAGAAGAGAGCCGTCGAAGCGGGCGGCGGCGACCCCCACAGGCTCTCTCTCAGCGACATGATCTTGATCAAGGACAACCACCTCAGGTACTTCGGCTCAGTGGAGGCGGCTGTGAGGGCTGCGAAGAGGGCTGCCAGCTTCACCACCAAGGTCGAGGTGGAGGTCTCGAGCCCGGAGGAGGCGCTTGAGGCTGCTCGAGCCGGTGCGGACATCATCATGCTCGACAACTTCACCCCAGAGGAGGTGGAGGAGGCGATAAGGCTCCTCGAACGCTCCGGGCTGAGGGGCAAAGTTGTCGTAGAGGTCTCCGGAGGGATTAACCTCGAAAACCTTGCAGCGTACGCGAGGGCGGGGCCCGACGTGATCAGCATGGGCTGGCTCACGCACTCGGCGAAAGCGATCGACATGTCTCTCGAGGTCGTGGAGGTGGTCAAGCCGTGAAGGGGGTCTCCCTGATAGGGTGCGGGGCGATAGGCGGCGTGATCGCCAGGGCTATCGATTCCGGGCTGGTCAACGCGGAGCTGCGCTACCTGTTGGACGCCGATCGCGCGAGAGCGGAAGGCCTCGCTCGCAGCTTAACGAGGCAGAGGCCCAAGATCGCTGCGGGCGTGGAAGAAATCGCCGCTGACCCCTTAACGCAGGTGGTCGTGGAGGCGGCGAGCCAGGATGCCGTGCTCCACTACGGGCGGCGGCTGCTCGAGGCAGGTAAGGAGCTAGTTGTGCTGAGCGTGGGTGCGCTGCTAAGGCCGGAGGCCAAGCCAATCCTAGAGCACTTCGGCAGCAGAGTCCACGTCCCCGCGGGAGCTATCGCTGGACTGGATGCGGTGAAAGCGATGGCGCTCGCCGGGATCGATGAGGTCTTCCTCGTGAGCCGCAAGCACCCCGCCAAGCTCGCCGATGAACCCTACGCGAGGGAGAAAGGAATGAGGCTGGAGGGCTTAGAGGAGCCTCTCGTGGTCTTCGAGGGCACAGCGGAGGAGGCGGTCAAGTGTTTCCCCAGGACTCTGAACGTAGCTGCAGCCCTATCGCTGTGCGCGCGTGCTCCGGTGCGAGTCAGAGTTGTGGCCGATCCGAGAGCGGATCGCAATGTGCACGAGGTACTCGTGAAGTCGAAGGCCGGAACCCTCTACGTTAGGGTGGAGAACGTACCCCACCCCAGCAACCCGAAGACGAGCTACCTAGCCGCTCTCTCGGCCGTCGAGCTGCTGAGGGAGCTTTGCTCTAGGCCCTCCCCAGCCGTCTGAGGAGTGCTCTCCGACCCTCGTAGCACTCCGCGTAGATCTGCTTGATCTCATCGAGACTAGGGATCACCGGGCCATTCTCGATGTTCCTCCGGTAGAACATCGCCTCCTCAGCCATGCGGTCGAGCTCACTCTCAGTTACCCCCACGCTTGCAGCGCTGTCGGGGATCCCCACCTCGTCCGCGAGCTTGCAGACGCGCTCAACCAGCTCCTCCCAGCTCCTGAAGTTCAGCAAAGCGGCCAGCTCATCGACTTTACCAACCCTTTCCGCGTAGAAAGCGAGGACGTGCGGGAGCAGAAGCGCGTTGGCTACGCCGTGGTGAAGGTCGTGGTGCACAGTCAGGTAGTAACCGAGCCCGTGCGCTAGCGTCGAGCCGGCTTGGTTGATCGCTACGCCGGCCAGCATACTCGCGTACAGCATCAGCTCCCTGGCTTCACGCGACCCCTTAACGGCTGAGGGGAGGTTGGAGAGGATGATGCGGGCAGCCTCCAACGCGAAGAGGTTTGAGAGGGGTGAAGCCCTCCTGCTGATGAACGCCTCGAGCGCGTGCGATAGCGCGTCGAACCCCGTGCCGGCCACGAGGCGCCCCGGCATGTAATCGGTCACGTCCGCGTCCAGGATCGCCACCCTCGGGACTAGGGCGGGCCCCTGCATCACCACCTTCTTCCTCGCATCCGGATCCACAAGAACCGAGTACTGGGTCACCTCGCTCCCGGTCCCGGTGGTCGTGGGGAGGGCCACTACCGGCAAAGCCTTCTCCACAGCCTTGGGGTATAGGTGGTCGGAGGGTGCGCCCCCCAGCGCCAAGACGGCCGCGATCGCCTTCGCCGCGTCGAGAGGGCTTCCGCCCCCAAACCCCACCACTACATCCACACCCTTGCTCGCCGCTAAGCGCGCGCCCCGCTCGACGGTTCTGAGAGAGGGGTTCGGTTCCACTTCGGGGAAGACAACGACGTCCATGTTGGCCTCCCTCAGGGAATCCACGAGGCGTTGAAGCAGACCGCTACTAGCCGCGAAGCTCCTCCCCGTTACTAGGAGGGCGCGCGAGCCGAGAGAGGCCGCGTAGCGCCCCACCTCGGGTAGGGTGCCTCGGCCGAAGACGATTCTACCGCTCTGCTCAAAGGCGAACCTCATCACAAGCCTCTATGACCTCACCCTTTTTAAAGAGGAAGCCCGGCATCACGGTAAAACCGGCCCCCGGTGTGCTGGATGAGCCTGAGGGATCGCGTTGTAAAGCTCGTGCAGGAGTACTACGCTAGAGAGGGTAGCCCGCCGAGCATGAGGTACGTCGCTAGGACGTTGAGGATCTCTACGAAGACCCTCTACAAGCTGTTCCCCGGCGGCGCTGAGGAGGTGTACAGGGCTGCCGGGATAAAGCGGGAGGATAGCGTTCCCAGCAGCTTTACAGAGTTCCTGCAGCTCTACACCGAGTACCTCCGCTTAAGCGGTCGCTCGGAGAGCGCTGAATCCCTGTGCGGCTTCATCTCGGACGTGCTCGAGCACGTTAGAAGCAGGTTGGGGCGCGCTGCAGCCGAGAGATTGGCGCAGAGCCCTCTCTCCGTGTTCAATAGGGTAGCTAAACTCTACTTGGAGGCGAGGAGGAATGAGAACGGTTAAGCTTGCGGCGCTGCTGCTGGCGCTGGCAGCACTCCCGGTACCGTGGTTCCGCGCCGGCGGGAAGAGCGTCCGAGTCTACGAGATACCCGTCCTTTTCACGGTCACCTACTACGTCGGGCTTGCAGCCTCGGTCCTGGCCCTCGTGAGCAGGGAAAGCATGGCTCTCTTGGCGGCCGCTGTTCTGCTCTCCACGTCGCCCATCTACGCCTACTTCGCGCTAAGGATCGCCGTCCACCAAGTGTCAGTGGCTGGGGGCCCGGTCCTCTGCATCGCCTCGGCGTTTCTCTACGCGCTCGAGTGGGCTAGGGGGCTGAAGAGCAGCAGCGAGCTTTTAAGCGGGGAAGAGGCTGATGAGTGGAATGGTGACGAGGCTGTCAACCGGCATCCCTAAGCTGGACGAGCTGCTCTCAGGCGGTGTACCGGAGGGCTTCCTCACGGCTCTAGTCGGGATGCCCGGTACGGGTAAGACCGTCGCCTGCCTGCACTTCGCTTGGGCCGGTTTGAGGCAGGGTGAGAGCTGCATCTACGTGACGACGGAGGAAAGCCGCGAGAGCATCGTCAGGCAGGCTTCGCAGTTCAAGATGGACTACCAGGCCGCGCTGAAGGAGGGTAGGCTGGTGATAATCGACGCGTTGATGAGGGAGAAGGAGGACGAGTGGAGCCTCCGCGAAGTAACGGTCGAGGAGATGCTCGATAAAGTGATCGCGGCCAAGAAGACGCTGGGGAGGGGGTGCAGAAGGTTGATCATCGACTCGATGAGCGCCTTCTGGCTGAGGGCTCCCGTGAGAGCGAGGGAGCAGAGCTACATGGTGAAGCGCGTGCTCAACAGGTGGGGCTTCACGATATACGCAACCAGCCAGTACGCGATCACGACTGGCTCGGCCTTCGGGTGGGGCATCGAGCATGTCGCCGATGGAATCATCCACTTCAAGAGAACCATCGCCAACGGCGTCCTACGCCGCTACCTGATCATCGAGAAGATGCGGCAGACGCCGCACGACCTCAGAGCCTGGGAGCTCGATATCGTGGACGGGCAGGGCCTAGTCCTCCGCAGACCCCTAGCGCGCAGGATCGAGGATGAAGCGCTACCCCCCGAGGTGATAGAACGCATTCGAAAAGCAGCTTCAAGAGAGGGGTAAAAAGCGGGAGAGTGTACAGGCAGCACGTTGATGAAGCCTCGCATAGCTGAACCGTGAAGAGGAACCCGAGGCTGATGCCTTTCCCAGCTCTTCCAGAGCCCCTGAACCAGCTTGCCTGTCCTGGACATTAGAACATATGGGTGAGCCTCTGAGGTAATAATGTCAACGGCATGCATTGGCATGTCATAGGCATTCTTCCCACGCCGTTCATTAATGTCCCGGACATTATAGGAAAACACCCGTCGCCAAGCTGGAGAAAGGTTAAAAGGCCGGCTCCGAAGGAGAAGCGAAGCCCGGTGGTGTAGCGGTAAGCATGCGGGGCTCTGAGCCGAAAGGCACGGCGAGTACGCCCCCGAGGACCGGGGTTCGAATCCCCGCCGGGCTACCAAGCTTTCACCTACCACCGGCTCACGCTTTTCCGAACACTACTACGACGTCTTTCAGGGCCGGATCATCGTGGAGTTCCGCGTTGGGCAGCTTCCCCAGCAGCTCGGGTAGCAGCTCAACCCGCTTCCTCAGCATCGTTACGGCGGCTCTACCGTGAGGTTTCAGGAGCCTCAGGATCCCGTCCAGCGCGAGAGGGGCTTCGTGCAGAACAGTCACCGAGTAGATTGTGCGGAAGGACAGCTCCCTAAAGGGCATCCTCTCCGCATCTCCGCAGACCAGATCCCCATGCTCGACCCTCCCCCTCACCTTAGCCACCCTGAGCATCTCCATCGAGAGATCGAGGCCCACGCAGTAGCACGGCACTCGCACGAGGAGGAGGCCCGTACCGCAACCCACGTCTAGAACAGGCTCCTCCGGCGCCACGCGGGTTAAGACAGCTTCATGCTTCAAGGCCTGCTCTCCGCCATAAAGCTCATCGTAGACGCCCGCGAGCAGGGAGTAGTCGAGGCTCACGTCAAAAGCCTAACCAACTTCAGTTAAAAGCCCACCTTCTAAGTTTCGGAACAAAGGCGCGGATAAATACCCCTCAACCCATCACCACTACGACCCCAGATGAAGGGGATAGCAAGTAAGAAGGTCTTAACCCTAGCCCTCGGGGCCGTACTCGTAGCAGCGCTGTTAGCCACTGCACCCCTCGCAACAGCCGTTCCAATTAAAGTCTGGCGGATACAGGTTGTAGACCAGACCGGCAGACCCCTTGCCAACGAGGAGATTCTAGTAGCTGTATGGAACGAAACCGGGAACTGCGCCATAGCCTACTTTAAGGGTAAGACTGACGCTGAAGGTAAAGCTACACTAACGATCCTACCCGAGTACGTTCTCGATACCGCGCAGCCCTACACTGGACAGACCTTCAACATCACTGTAGCTATCAACAAATATGGTAGGTGGCTGCTGCTCCACACGAATAAAGGACTAGACTGGAGCACTTTCGTGGCGAACTATATTAACAAGACTGTTACTGCTGACCACTGGTGGTCCTTAAGATTTACAGCGTACACGGACCCCGACGGTGACGGAACCTTCGATACCCCCTTATACTTCAGCACCGGTTTAGGTGAGGATCTGGCGAGCTTCCAAGTGTTTTGGAACGATACGCGCGTGTTCATAACAGAGATCTGGGCTAAGTCAGGCACAGCTACAGCTAAAGCGCTCTTCAACATCTCTGACACAGAGGTTACGTTCACCGAAGTTGGCACGGGATGCTTCATCTTCAAGTTCAAGCCTGTCGTACTTTATAAAGAGGTAATCTGGAACCTGTTCGTAAACAAGGGCGAGTACACGCCCGTGAAAGCAGGTGCTGAAATCCTCAAATTCAATGCTACCGCCAAAACATTAAGCATCATAAATGCAACTCCGATTGGGAAGATTGGTCCAACGATTGCAACAGTGGGATTGACTCCTGTCACTGATGTGACGGATTACGCATACACGGTCTTCTTTAGGGTTAATGTGCTCGACGCCTGCGGCAGCTTGATCGACACTGGTGCCTTTGAGACGTGGAAGGTTTTCATTCAAGCGTTGATTGACAACCGTAACGTGATCCTGAGGAGCGGTACGCCAGCCAAGGGCGTTGCACCGGCTTTCGGCGCTGTTGCGCCGGACTTGAAGTTCGCCTTCTGGGTTCCCGACGTAACGAAAGTTTACGGCAAGAAGTATAACGTTACGGTGAACATCAACTACTACAACGTTCAGGTGTTCACCGCCACCATACCCACCAACGTGACTAGCCTCCCACCATTGACTGATCAGCTCGGTACCTACATGGTTCTAACCACAACTCCTCAAAACGTAAGAGTAATTGACGCTTTCACCTCGGTCGTAAAGACGCGTATTATTGTAAAGGACATGCAGCCCACACCGCAGCCCCTATCCGGTGCCAGACTGATCATCGCCACGGTGGTGGGCGATCCGATCTACTCGGCTACGGGTCCCGGAGGTGCAGCATACCTGCCACCCTTCACAACAACTGCTGTCGCCGAGACGTCCGGAGACTTCGGGAGGGCGTATGCATCGGTCTACAGCGAGAACGGAGTGCCCTACGGCTACCTACCAGTACCTTTCACCTATCGAGCTAGGAGGGATCTCGTTGCAACATACGCTGTGAGAATCTTCTGGGTAATGCCTGGCGGCGAGAACTGGGTGGATGTTACACCGGATCAAAACACGTTTACGCTCAATATTACGGCTCAGATAACACAGGGCTGCCCGATTACGACGTTCACGTTCTTCGCGAAAGTGTTTGAGGTGAAGGTGCGCGTCCTCGATCTATGCAACCAGCCGATTACGCCTGCAGCCTACCCTGGAGCCTACCTGGTAGCCTACCTCGACGGTAAGCGGATTGGAGTTGTCGGCTTGGGAGCGGACGGTACTATGGATGTTGGCCACATACCTGCTGGGAAACTGAAGTTCAGGCTGTACTGGAAGGGCATGTTCCTGAGGGCTAACGTAACGCTACCCGTGGAGCCTGAAATCGACGTTACCAAGAACGTTGCAACGGCTGTAACGCTGGTGTTCCCGATCGGCAACTTGAACATCACCCTCACGATGTGGGACATCAACTACCCGATCTACAATTTGAGCGTGAAGCTGCAGTACATAAAGGATGGTAGAGTTGTGTATGAGGAGCCAGCCAAGGTGACCGACTGTTACGGCAAAGTGACCTTCACTAAAGTGCCAATTCAGCCGCTCACAGTAGACGAGGGTGCCGGCCATACTTACGAGCTGAGGGTTATCGCCTACACGAGGAATGATACACCGTACATTAGGAAGCCGCAGGACGCTGGCTTGCTGGTAGCGAACGAAACGATCAAGTTCGATGTTCTGAAAGTTCACTGCTGGAACGAATACGTCGTACCGACCTGGATCTACAGCTTCAGGGTCATCGCTGTCGACCATACGGGAGCTACGCTGAAGGGCCTGCCGACCGATATTGGCACCATACCTGTAGCAGTACTGCTGAACGACACAGCTTATGGTAAACAGAAGATGTGCTGCCCCGAAATCTGCGCACCACCGACGTGCGTCTGCCCAGCGCCCGGCGAGGTAACTGTAGACTTCCGCATCCTAAACGAGACAAAGGATGAGGCGATCTTCATCTACTACTCGCAGCAGTACTACGACTCCGACCCCGAGAAGGACACCATCGGCATACAGCCTCACATGTTCGTTGCTGGCGCCAAGTACCACTTCATGGTCTTCCACGGCGGAGTCCTCGTCTACAACTACACGATAACGCTGCCCAAGCCCTTCGAGACGAAGACTGTGTTCTTCAACGAGACCTCCATGGAGGTGACCGAGGTCGAGGGTGAAACCTACACTTACACTTGGTTGACGGACGGTAAGGGCAGCATCACCCATCCGATACTGGTGTTCAGGGGAGCTAAGAGCTGGAAGGACACGGGTAAGAGGGCTGACGCGCAGCTGAGGCTTGTAACATGGGTGCAGACGCTCGAGGTGAAGACGCTCACCAACGCCGGCAAGTTCGCTGTACCGTTCCTCAACTTGACGCTCATCAGAACCGACGTGCTCAACTGGACGCTCGTCGGCGGCAAGTACGATGTGTTGTCCAAGCCCGCGTTATGGGCTGGTAAGTGGACCAACTACGCATGGAACGCTGTTGGCGGCGCTGACGGCGTGATCAGGATACAGGTGCCGGTCTGGGTGCCCAGCAGAACAGGTGAGGCGTGGATAAGAAACGTTAAGTTTGGCGCCGAAATCACCAAGGTAGCTGTGCTCGCCGGCAGCAAGTGGAAGAGCCCCGGTGTACCTGACACGCCGAAGGCTTACACTGTAAAGCTCCAGAATGCTACAGGCTTCGATATAACTCACACGCTGTTCGGTTACATCGTTAACTGGAACCACACCGAGAAGAAGATAGTGATCGACGCGAAAGAGTTCTACCCGGAGTGGACTAAGGCTGGCGTAACGTTCAGGGGCAATAACACCTGGTTCTTGGGCGACTTCTGGAACATGACCTACTGGAGCGGTGCGAGCAAGACCGTTAGGACGGTGGCGATGGACGGCTTCTGCGTCACCGTGATTGAACCGCCACCGTGCCCAGGTGAGGCAGAGAGAGGTTTAGCCAACGTACCTGTCTGGGTCACTGCTGTCGGTGAGACTGGCGCGACCTTAGACCTTGCCTCCGGCAGAACCGACACTACGGGCACTGTAAAGTTTGGTCCGCCGGCCGTGTTCGCCTACAAGTTCAGGGTAGACAACTTCACTGGAACTCAGGGCGGATTGCCTGAGATAGATTACACCATCTCTACAAAGCAGAACTTCGAGGATATATTAAAGCCGTACGGGCTTGACGAGGCGAAGGCTAACCTCTGCCCAGAGACTTTGAGTACTACTGTGAAGTTCGGCGAGGAGCACAATGACTTCGAGACTTGCGTCACGTTGAGATGGGAGGCAATTTACCTGTACATCGAGGACTGGAGCGGTAAGCCGCTCGTCAACATGATGGTGGCGGCGACGAAGATGTACCCGACTCCGAGCGGTGGAATCACGACCTTCGCCTTCAGCAGGTCCTTCGCTGGCTCCGCGATCGCTAGGCTGCTGGTCACTCCTGGTAGTGCTTACACGGTGACTGTGTTCTGGCGCGACAGCTACTTGCTCGCTGCTGCTGGAGCGATACCGAGGTACATAAACATCTACGACAGCTTCGCTGACGAGATCACGCCAAGGCTCTTCGCAAGCAGCGTCTTCACAGTGCCAGGCGGCTTCGTAACCTCAGCTGGCGGCACGATAAAGACGTTCGTGTACATCGGCCTGATCGAGTTGAAGACGAAGGAGGGCAAGACGCTGAGCCCGGAGGCTCTGGCCAAGATAACAGTCACTATCACGTGGCCCGACGGTGTGGTCACCCAGGTGAAGCCGGGCACTGACGGCGTTGCCCCGATCATCCTCAACGCGGGCACCGTGAAGAGCTGGCCGCACCCGGCTAGCGCCGCCTACAACCCCGAGTCGCCGCACCCGCAGAGCCCGGCCGGCGACTACAAGGTGGTTGTCGAGTGGGCAGGAGTCGGTAAGATCGCTGAGAAGACGCTGAGGATCCACAGGGCTAAGCTCGACACGCCGGAGGTTAGGGAGCCAGTCTACGTCGACGTGACCGACGTTACGATCACGCTGAGCACGCCGTTCAACACACCGATGGCCGGCGCGACGGTCACCGCCACGAAGCTGGACGGCACCACGCTAACGCTCACCGCTGACGCCCAGGGTAGGATCACTGTACCGGAGGCGCCGCTGGGCAAGGTCGACGTAACTGTGACGACGTGGAACGGCATGCCGATCAACTTCAAGGCTACCGGCGTCACAGGCACTGTCACCGTCGGCAACATCGGTAGGCTGATCGTAACCGTGGTCGGTGCGAGAGGGCAGGGCTTGGAGGGCGCTAGAGTCTCGATAAGCGGCGCAGGCGTCACAGTAGTCGGTACCACGGACTCCGCCGGCAAGTTCGCTCTGGAGCTGCCGGCTGGCAGCTACACTGTGACCGCGGAGAAGGGTGGTAGGACTGCGAGCACGAGCGTAAGCGTGGCTGGCGGCCAGACCGCTGAGACCACTCTGAAGGTCGACGTGTTCATGACGCTGGCCGGCTGGGAGATGAGCTTCAGCGAGTTCGTCGGCCTGCTACTGCTCATCGCGCTGCTGGCGATAGTGCTGTTCATCATCGCCCACGAGTACGCTGTCTGGAGGCGCAGGAGGCTGGCTAGGGCTATCGTCCCTGCCAGGCCCGAGGGCGCATAAAAGCGGATAAATAACCTATTTTTTACCTCTTTTTCTTTTCTTATCCGCTTCCCAGTTAATCTTATCAGCCTTCCCTCAGAGGTGTGCTGTGAGAGTCTACCTGAGTAGGGGTGTGAAGTCTAGGCTACGAAGGCTGGGGGCTCAATCCCCTCTTGACGCAGCCCTCCTCGACCCGGATCTCGGGAGGCATGTTGGGAGGGTTCGGCTCAGCTTGGAGCCCAAGGTTGTCAGTGGGGTTGAGGTTTCCGCGTGGAGAAGGGGTTTGGAGCGCCTCAGCACGGGATGCCGCATGTTAGACCGGCTGCTGGGTGGGGGGCTGGAGGTGGGCTACGTGTACGAGCTGGCGGGCGAGTTCGGCGCTGGTAAGACTCAGCTTTGCCACCAGTTGGCTGTGATGGTTCAGCTTCCGCGGGAGAGGGGTGGTCTCTCGGGTAGGGCTCTCTACATCGACACTGAGGGCACCTTCAGGCCCGAGAGGATCATCAGCATGGCCAGGTACAGGGGACTCGACCCGGAGGAGGCTTTGGACGGGATTGAGTACGTGGAGGCTAGGAGCGAGGGGGCGCTGCTGGCCGCCGTTCTTGCGGCTCGCGGCTCGAGTGCTCGGCTCGTCGTGGTGGATACTCTCGTGGCTCCGCTGGAGGCGGGTGGTGGGGTGGAGGCGCTGGCTAGGAGGCAGCGCGCGGTCTCCAGGCTGCTCTCGATGCTGCGGGAGGCCGCCTCGGGCGGCAGGGTGGTGGTTGTGGCGAACAGGATGTCCGCCGACCGGCCCGCGGGGGGCTTGGCGATGGCTCTGGGCTGCCAGTACAGCCTGCTGATGAGGAAGCTGGGGGGTAGCAGGAGGCTCGTGGAGCTGGTGCGCGCCCCCCACCTGCCCCCCGGCTCCACCGCTGTGGTTCTGGCTGAGGAGGGGGTGCTGGATGCTTAGCACGGGCTGCCGCTGCCTGGACTCGCTGCTGGGCGGTATTGAGCCTCCGCTGGTGCTCGAGGTCGCTGGACCCCCGGCCTCCGGTAAGACTCAGCTTTGCCACCAGTTGGCTGTGATGGTTCAGCTTCCGCGGGAGAGGGGTGGTCTCTCGGGTAGGGCTCTCTACATCGACACTGAGGGCACCTTCAGGCCCGAGAGGATCATCAGCA
>JAVYQJ010000014.1 GCA_038731975.1 Thermofilaceae archaeon
AGCCAGCTGCGTAGAGAACCGCGGCTGCAACCATTGCAGCTCCCAGTACTTTGTTGAGCTTATTCAGCGAGCGGGCGCGCGATGCCGCAATCCTCACCCTCCTCAGGAGGAGTGTTAACACGAGCACCGTAAGGGATAGCCCCGCCGCGTAGGACACGCTCGCAGCAGCTGCTTCCATAGGGCTTCGCGCGAGGGAGGCCAGCGAAAGGGCAGCGGTGAACATCGGCGCGGCGCAGGGACCCCACATGATGGTGGTTAATGAGCCGAGCAAGAACGGGTTTGCACGCCTCACCCCCTTAGACAACCTCGTCGCCAGCCGGCTGGCAACCTGCGAGAGCCCTCTGTTCAGCTGATCAACGAGCAGGACAACGCCCGCGAAGAGGAGGAGCATGTAGGCTAAGGGCTCGGCCAAGGATCGCGCCGCCAGAATGAGGCCGGCCGCCACGGTTCCAACTAAAGCGCTAACAATGAAGAGGCCTAGCGTGAACAGTGTAGCCCCCCGTTTGCCACCCTTAGATGCGATCAAGTATACGACGGGGAGGAGAGGGAGGATGCACGGCGAGAAAGGGGTGGAGAAGCCGAGGAGTAGTGGAAGCACGATGACCGTTCCCAACCCGAGAGCTAGGTGATCGCTACTCGTACCTCGAGTGCTTTCGGAGGCTTCAAGATCGGGACACCTCCTTTTCGATTCGTTCTGAGCCAAGCTGAGGAGCTCGAGGAATCTTTCAGGGTCCCTGTACCCCAGGGCTCCGCCAAGTGGAGAACCGTTCGGGCAGATGAAGAGGTGGGCTGGAGTAGCGGGTACCCTGTACGCAGAGGCGATATCTGTTCGCTCTGCGACGTTAACTCTCGCGGGGAGGAAAAGGGTGTTTAACTTCTCGGAGACCCGCGGGTCTTCAAAGACCTTCTCCATTAGGCGGCAGGCGTAGCACGTTTCTGAGTAGAAGTAGACGTAGACGAGCCTTCTCGCGCTCGACGCCCTGGCTAGTGCAGCTTCGTAGCTCAACCAGTGAACGGGCTCCGCGAGGACCAGCGGAGATATAATAGTGAGCAACGCGAGCAAGGCATAGACCCTGAGCATGCGCCAGCCCCCGCCCCCTTCACTATAAGCTTTCCGCTGGCATAAGCGCAGCTTGAAGATTACGCTTCACCGCCAATCGCATTTGGGAATGGCGTTAAGCAGAAGTACCGGCTAGCCTACACGCCGCTGTGACGGGTGTAAAGATAGCCGTCATAGGCGCTGGTAGCGTGGCTTGGTCGGCGACGCTGATCAGGGATCTCTGCATGACTCCGGACTTGCGCGGGAGCACTGTGAGCTTGATGGATATCAACGAGGAGAGGTTGAAACTCGTCCACGCGATTGCAACCCGGTACGCCAGGGAGGTGAAGGCCGACCTCAAGTTTGAGGCCACCCTAGACCGGAGGGAGGCCATCAGGGACGCGGACTTCGTCATCAACACCGCTATGGCTATGGGCCACGGCTACTACGAGCGCATGCGTGAGATCTCCGAGAAACACGGCTACTACCGTGGTATTAACAGCGTTGAGTGGAACATGGTGAGCGACTACCACACGATCTGGGGGTACTACCAGTTCAAACTGGCCATGGAGATCGCGAGGGACATCGAGGAGCTAGCACCAGACGCCTGGTTGCTCCAGATTGCGAACCCCGTCTTCGAGCTGACGACGCTGATCAGCAGGAGGACGAAGGTTAAGGTCATCGGCCTCTGCCACGGCCACCTCGGCTACAGGGAGATCGCGAGCGAGCTCGGCCTAGACCCCGACAAGGTGGAGTTCGAGGCTATCGGCTTCAACCACGTCATCTGGTTAACCCGGTTCGAGTACGAGGGGGAGGACGCGTACCCACTGATCGACGAGTGGATCGAGAAGAGGGCTGAGGAGTACTGGAGCAGGTGGAGGCAGTACCAGAGCAACCCCTTCGACGTTCAGATGTCGCCAGCAGCTGTGGACATGTACAGGACCTACGGTCTCTTCCCCGTCGGCGACACAGTGAGGGGCGGGACTTGGAAGTACCACTGGAACCTCGAGACGAAGCGGAGGTGGTACGGGCCGACGGGCGGGCCTGACAGCGAGATCGGATGGAAGTGGTACATGGACATGCAGGCGATGATCATCGAGTCCTTCAAGGAGGCTGTCGCCGACCAGAAGACACCGCTCACCAGGATCCTGCCGCCGAAGAGGAGCCTCGAGTCCGTCGCCCCATTGATCGACTCGCTCGTCAACGACAAGAGGGGGCTCTACCAGCTAAACATCCCCAACCAGGGGTCGATCGTCGGGATACCGGACGACGTGGCCGTCGAAGTTCCAGCCTACGTGGACGGGAGGGGGGTGCACAGGGTATACGGCCTCAGGCTGCCGAGCCGCATCATGAAGCACGTGATCTGGCCCCGGATGATGCGGATGGAGTGGGCGCTCGAGGCCTTCCTCGAGGGCGGGAGAAACGTGCTCTTCGAGTGGCTCATCGTGGACCCGAGGACCAAGTCGACCGAGCAGGTGGACGCTGTGATCAACGACATACTATCGATGCCGGAGAACAGGGAGATGGCGGAGCACTTCAAGTAGCGGCAACCGTTTTCAACCAGCTTTTCTCTTCCGCTCTCGTGAGTGTTAAGCAGCTCCCGGTGGAGCCGATCGACTTCCACACCCACGTGGGTAGAGTGCTCTCCTTCAACCCTCGGATCAAGGGCTGGGTTGAGTCCAGCCTCGGCGACCTCCTCAGCTACATGGACGAGGCCGGCGTCGAAAGGGCGGTAGTGCTCTCCATCCCCCCGCGCGCGGACCCCTACGCCTCCTTCCTATCGAACTCGCAGCTTCTCAGGGAGGTTCAACCCCACCAGGGGAGGCTGATCGCCTTCTGCTGCCCCAGCCCTCTGCGGCGAGATGCTGTGTCCGCGCTGAAGAAGCTGGTGGAGGCGGGGTGCAGAGGCTTGGGCGAGGTGAAGGTGGGCTTGAGAGTCGACGACCCCCGCCTCCTGAAGCTGCTGAGAGCCGCTGAGTCGCTCGGCCTGCCAGCGCTGATCCACGTGGAGGAGGGGCCCTACTTCCACTACTGCCACGGCGTGGAAGCGCTAGCCGAGGTTCTGAAGGGGCTACCCGACTTGAAGCTCGTCGTCCACGGCCCCGGCTGGTGGTCCCGCATCTCTGCCGAGGGGGCTGGAAACCTGTACCCGGGCGGGCCCGTAAGGGGGGAGGGTCTTGTCCACGAGCTGCTGAGGCGCTTCGACAACCTCTACGCGGACATCTCAGCGAACTCCGGCTTAAACGCTCTGAGGAGGGACCCCGAGCACGCCCTCCGCTTCATAGAGGAGTTCCAGGAGAAGCTGATCTTCGGAACCGATTTCCCCTGCCTCTCCGATAGCGGCCAGTTCGGCCCCGACCGCTCCCACCTGGACTTCCTCCTCAAGCTCTGCCTGCCCAACCGGGCTTTGAGGAGGATCCTGCGGCAGAACGCCGAGCGGCTGCTGGAGAAACGCGTTTAAAGGTTGTGTATAGCTGTAAAACGATGAGCGTGGTGGAGGTTGCGCTGCTGCTCTTCGCGGCTGCATTCCTGCTGGTGGTAGCCGGCACCCTGGTTCTTCTGCTGTCAGCCTTCAGGGCGGGGAGGGGTGAGCGCCGCGCCGAAGGGGGTGCGGTACTGATCCTCGGGCCACTCCCCATCGCCTTCGCAACCGGAGAAAGAATCGTAAAACCCCTGGTCCTCCTAGCCATCATCCTCACCGCCTTCGCCGTAGCTGTCTTCCTCCTCTTGGCCTGGCTGCTGCCGGTACTGATCAGGGTCTAGGTGGTGAGCGTGAACCACACTCGCGGCGAACCGGTCCTCTGGAAGGTCGGGCTGGCCCTCGTGCTAGCCGGGCTCGCGCTAGCAGTTATAGCCGCTCTGCTGCCGCTCCTCGCTGCGCCAGGCGCGCTGGTGGGCGTGGGCGGCTGCATCGTCGTGCTCTTCGTGCCCGTGTGCTTTGGGGTTGGCAGCCAAGCCCTCCCCCTGCTCATTGTTGCGATAGCACTCTCAATCGTGCTGCTCGCCGTCGCCTTCATCGTGTGGAGGGTGCTAGCTAGGGAGGTGCATCAGGTCGCTTAGGGCCGATAGCAGCACGTGGAAGCCGGCGACGCCGAATGGGAGGGTTAGGTTGTCCTCCGGCGATACGAGCTCGATGAGGGCGGCGATCAAGCTGAGGATTACAGCGCGCGCCGGTTTTTCGCCAAACGCCACCAGAGCCAGCGTGAAGAGTGCGGCTGCGGCGAGTGGTGAGTGGGCGTAGTGCTTCAGAATTTTGCGCCCCCTCGGGAGGAAGAGCGTGACCAGCGAGGCGGTGGGATCCACGATGGCGAGAGCCAGGATCCCGCGCGCCGTAGCTGCAGGGCCGAACAGGGCGTAGCTGGTCAGAACCGAAGCTACAGCGCAGATCGCTGCTACGTAGCCGTACCGCTTCTCGTAATCCCTCTCGACGGATTCGATCAGCGAGAAGAACCCCTCCTCGGCTCGATCGAGCGCGCGCTCGACGTCTTCGACAACTTCGTGGAGCGGGCCTAGGGCCTTCAATCGTTGAAGCACGGTCCTGCGGGCCTCCCTCGTTATCCTGACAATGGAGTCCCTTAGCTCAGGCTTCCTCACCCTGAGGGTTGAAACAAAAAGGGCTGAGAACAGGAGGATGGTGTAACTGGAGAGAGCGGGGTCGAGGGTTGAGCCGAGGTACGAGAACAGCGACGCGTACTCGGGGGTCAACGGGATGATGAGCACCAGGGCTAGCGCCACGTGGATGAGCTTGCGAAGCGACTCGCGTTGAGCGTACGTTAGGGTTGAAAGCTTCACCCCAGCTCCAGCCTACGCGATGTTTAAAGCTTCGCTAAGCGTGAAGTTTATAAGTGGTCTTCAGCGCGCGAAGGCGTGGCTTTCAGCAGGATCTACGCTGAAATCGCCAAGCTGCTACTCGAGCGTAAAACGCTCACCAGCTACGATCTAAGGGAGCTGGAGATGATGTACGGCGACGCTGCCCACGATGCGATCGACGCTCTCGTGACAGCTGGCGCAGCCAAGCGCGTGGGCAGCAGAGTAGAGGCGGTAGACCTCGATAAGCTGAAAAGAATCGCTAGGATGCGTTAACCCATCCAATTCTAAGATCTTTTTGGCGCGTTTGCGGCAAGTACGCGGAGCTGTTAAAGGGCTTGCAACGCCTACTAGCCTGTGGCTTATCGGGTTAAAATCGACGAGAAGAGGTGCAGAGGCTGCGGGGTCTGCACGCTGGTCTCCGCTTGCCGATCGCCGGGTAGGTGCGTAGGCTGCCTAGCCTGTTACTGGGCCTGCCCCTACTCCGCGCGCCTGCTTGAGCCGGCGCAGCCCGAGGGGGTAGTCACGATCCACCTGGACGGGCAGCCTCTCACCGTCCCCGCTGGAGTGCCCGTTGCCGCCGCGCTTCAAGCCGCTGGTTTCCGCTTCAATGAGCCGGGGAGGGAGCCGTCACTGGCCTGTGGAACTGGGGGTTGCTGGAGCTGCGCCCTCCTCATCGACGGGGAGCTGGAGCGAACTTGCATCACGCCGGTGAGGGAGGGGATGCGCATTGAGACTGGTATTGAGGCTGTGGAGCCTCGGCGGATCATCCACGGGCCCGAGCCCCACCTCGTCGGCGGTAAAGCCACGCCCTGGTGGGAGGTCGATTACAGGCGCTACGTGGAGGCGGCTGTTTGGGCTGCGGGGTGCAACCTGCGCTGCCCCCAGTGCCAGAACTATTTCGTCACCTACGACAACGTGAGCCCCGAGCTCACGCCCGCTGAAGCTGCGAGACTGCTGGTCTCCTGCCATAGGAGGTATCGAACGAGGGGTGTGGCAATCAGCGGCGGCGAGCCGACGCTGAACAGGCGCTGGCTTGTGGGCTTCTTCAGGGAGCTGGCCAGGCTGACGGAGCCGAAGGTGAGGAGGCACTTGGACAGCAACGGGACCATCCTCACTCCCGAATGCGTCGATGAGCTGGTGGAGGCAGGCTGCAACAACATCGGCGTGGAGCCGAAGTGCAGCCGCGTTGAGACCTACATGCGGGTCACCGGCCTACAGGACAGGGATCTGGCCGCGAGGTACATGGAGAACGCGTGGCGGATCGCCGAGTACATCTACGACAACTACCGCGAGAAGGTTTACCTAGGCTTGGGGATCGTCTACAACCCGGCTCTCGTAACGCTCGATGAGATCGCGGAGGCGGGGCGCAGGGTGGCGGCGATCAGCGAGGAGATCCAGGTGACGGTCCTCGACTACTTCCCGGCTTTCCGGCGGAGGGAGCTGAGAAGGCCGACGGTTGAGGAGATGCTGAGGGTGAAGGAGATCCTCGAGGGGGAGGGCTTGAAGACAGTGATCGTTCAGACCAGCTCAGGGCATGTAGGGCCCGGCCAGAGGAGGTTTGGCGGGCTGTGAGGGGGAATCAGGAAAGTTTTAACAAGAGGGAACTGCCCACTGACTTAATGGTTGAGACGCTCAAGGAGGAGCTGCTGAGGCTGCTCCTGGAGGACAGGGCGTTCAGGCTAGCTGTCACCGGAGCCCTAGGTTTAGCGGAAGCTATCGATGAGATCAAGAAGCTCCGCAGGGATACGGCTAGAAACACGAAAGCGATCAGGGTTCTGCAGGAACAAGTTGCAGAACACTCGAAGGCCATAAGAGCGCTGCAGGAGCAAGTGGCCGAGCACACGAAAGCGATCAGGGCTCTGCAGGAGCAAGTGGCTAGGAACACTGAAGCCATCAGAGCTCTGCAGGAACAGGTAGTTGAGCACACGAAAATCTTGGCTGAGCAGACGAGAGCGATCAGAGCGCTGCAGGAGCAAGTGGCTGAGCACACGAAAGCGATCAGGGCTCTGCAGGAGCAAGCCGAACACTTGTCGAGATCCGTAGAGGATCTAGCTAGGACGGTCGCGGCGGTGGGCGCTCGTTACGGCTTGCTGGCTGAGGAGGCTTTCAGAGAGGCTATGCGGGGTATCGTAGAGAGGCTCTTCGGCGGGAAGGTGGAAAGGTGGATCCAGTTCGATGAAGAAGGAATGGTTTTCGGTCACCCCAGCGTCGTTGAGGCTGATCTCGTCGTGCGAGACAAGGAGCACGTGCTGATCGAGCTCAAAGCGAGCGCCTCGAGGAGCGATGTTCGCGAACTCGTATACGTTGGAAAGCTCTACGAGAAAGTAACTGGTGTAAAGCCACGGTTGGCACTCGTTTCACCCCACATCGATCCCCGGGCCCTCGAGCTCGCAAGAAAACTGGGTGTCGAGGTTTACACGGGAACTACCCTCGAGCGCTAGCTATACGCCAAAACCTGTGCAGAGTTTGCGCGGAGTCAGAGTTTTAGGCCTTCGGGAGCCTTCTACCGCGTGCAGAGGCCGCTTCTAATGGTCCTAGCCGCGCTTACGGTGTTAGGCAGCCTACCTGCTTACGCCTGCTCGGAGGACGAAGTCCCGCCCTGGTGGGATGCCGGTTGGAGGTTTAGGGATGCGTTGACCCTTCGCGAACCCGCCGGCATCGGCAGAGTGTGGGAGCCCGTGCTCGTTAGAATCGCGCTACCGGCAGATCGCGTGAACAACCCTTCTAGCGAGCTCCGAGTACTGACATGGCTGAACGGGTGGGTTGAGATCCCATTTCAGATCCTCGCTTGGGCGAGAAAGGGCGATGAAGTTATAGTGGAGCTAGCGTTCCTCGCCAACGCGTCGCCCTACAGCGCTCAAACCTACTACGTCTACTACGGGAATCCTCAAGCCCCCGATCCCTCCTACTCAACCGACCTGAGAGTCGATGCGGAAGCCGAGGGCGTGACGGTCGGCAACAGCTACTACGAGTTGACGCTCTCCACCAAGAAGGGGGGAGGGCTCTCCCGGATCCTGGTCAAGGGCATCAACGTAAACCTAGCGAGCAACCTTTCGGGCGAAGCATCGTTCCAGTTCGAGTACAGAGCGGGCGGTAAGGAGTACAAGCAGGCTTTGGGCAAGCTTAGGCGGCTTGAAGTCGCCTCCGCAGGGCCTGTCCTGGCCAGGGTTATCGTTGAAACGCAAGTGTGGAATTTCAACGTGACGCAGGAGTGGTACTTCTTCGCCTACAACCCCTACATATGGCTTAAACTCAGAGTAAAGGGGGCAGCCCCCTCCCTCGAGTGGATTCGCTACTTCAACACGCGCTTCGACGCGCTAGCCGTTCAGCTGGGGGGCTTCGACAGCTGGTTCATCGATGGCGGCAGCTACAGAGTGAGCGCCCTGCAGAGGGAGGACTTCAGCGGTGCTGCATTCGCCGCCGCGTTGGCATCTTTCGGGAGAGGTGTTGCCGTTGGTGTCTTCCGCCTCGATCAACCGTTCTGGGCGGTAGCGGGCTGGGCTAGGGAGTTGAAGTGGGAAGTCGGCGCCCCGGCTGATGGGACGGTAGAGGACCTGTTCCTTTACGTTGGGCCACTTCACGAGATGCTAAGCTACCGGGAGCGGTTGAAGAGTCCCCTGACGCCTGAGATGTGGCAGCGCCGTGCGCCTGCGTTTAAGCCCCTCAACACGGAGGAAGTATTGAGCGAAGCCTCGTTCGTAGTCTTTCTCATCCCTCACTCGCACTGGGACCCCGACTGGCTGATGCCTTGGAGTGAGTCCAGCGAAAAGGTCCGATCAATCATCGCGTCAGCTGCGAAGCTCGCCGTAGCTCAGCCTGGTTTCAAGTTTGTAGTCGACCAAGTCTGCTTCCTGCGCTACTTCTGGGAGCGAGCAAGCGAGGCGGAGCGCGAGTTCTTCAAGGAGGCGGTGCGTCGAGGGGCGATCGAGATCGCGGGTGGGATGGTCTCGCAGCCCGATACGAATCTCGTCAGCGAGCCCGGGCTTGTTTGGGACGCCTTCCTCGGGCGCCGCTGGACGATGGAGAACTTGGGCGTGGAGCCCTCTCCCGTAGCCTGGCAGTGCGACCCCTTCGGCCATGCTCCAACGCTCCCCGAGTTTCTCGTAGCCTCGGGGTACAGGTACGTCTACTTCGGGAGGTGCGGCGAGGGGCAGGAGGGATGGCTACCTCATGCCTTCTGGTGGGTTGGGCCCACGGGGGCGAGGGTTCTTGCGTACTTCAGGGACTACTGCGCCGGCGAGTTCCTCTCAAGAGCGGGGAGCGCCGACGAAGTGGTGAGCAGGATCTTAGAGATCGTTGAAGAAGCGAGGAGGAGGGACGGCATAGGGGCCGCCATCCTGCTTGTGGGTTGCGACTTTACGCCACCCCCCATCCGCCTTGTAGACCTCGTCAACGATTGGAACCAGCGCTACCTGACCCGGACGGGGGTTGGGCTCGTCATCGCGACCCCGAGCGAAGCCTTCAGGTTTATCGAGGAGCGATACGGCGGTAGGCTGCGGGAGATCAAGCTGGATCCCAACCCCCTATGGCAGGGCTGGTACATCACGCGCCCCTCGGCTAAGCTGGTTGAGAGGAGGGCATCTATGCTTCTCTCCACGATTACGAAGCTCCTTCCGCTCGCAGCTCTAGCCGGGCTCAACACCTCGTGGATAGCAGAGCAGGCCGCCTCGATCTGGTTCGACCTCTGCGTGAACCATCACCACGACAGTATAACGGGAACGAGCCCCGACAGCACGTGGAAGGGGTCGATCTGGCCCCGTTACGCCGGCGCGTTGGCTTCCGCTGAGCGCTTGCACAGCGAGTTCATCGCGAGATTGGCGGAGAGCATTGGCGGTCGCAGCCTCCATAGCATCGTGGTATTCAATCCTTCGGCTCGGACGAGAAGCGGCATAGTGTTCGTCAACGCGACCCTGAGATCAGGCATATCCAGCCTCGTCGCCATTGACGAAGAGGGGGTGCATCCCGTGCAGATCCTGGGAGCGCGACCTCTCAACGTGACGCACTCCATCTACGAGCTCGCGGTGGATGTGGGTCGCACGCCGCCGCTCGGCTACAAGACGCTGGAACTTGTGGAGGGCGGGCTTCAGGTTCAATCGCCGGCGTCCGCCAGGATCGAGGGGGGTAAAGCGGTGCTGGAGAACGCGTACGTGAGGCTTGTCGTCAACGTCGAGAAGGGGGGTTTAATCGAGGAGCTCGTAGACAAGGTTTCCGGCTCCCGGCTTCTCCGAGCGCCCTCAGGCGAGATCCTCTTCTACAGGGACTGGGGGGACGTTTACGGCTTCTCCCTCGGAAGCCCTGTGGCCGTCAGCAGAGCTTTCAGCGTCGCTAAGGCTGAGGTCGTGTGGAGCGGCCCGCTCGTTGCTAAGCTGCTCTTGCAGCTAAAGGGAGCCACCGACGTGCGGCTGGAGTACACCGTCTGCTATGACGTGAGGGGTGTGGATCTGAGCGTCACCGTAGCGGCCCTCAAGGATACTACAGCCGTTCTGGCTCTCAGCGGTATCGCGGGAAGGGTCGTGAGAGGCGCTCCCTTCGGCGCGGTGGAGGGGGGCGATGCTCGCTTCTGGCCTGTAGCGTACTGGTTCGCGATAGAGCCCTTGCGAGGCCCTTCGTTGCTCGTGATCAACAGGGGGGCTGCGCAGGGTGTTAGGTTTCTGGTGGGGAGCGTGGAGATCGGGCTGACGAGGGACTGCTCGACGCCGAAAGCCGACAAGATCACCTTTACGGATCAAGACTGGCACACGATAGAGCTGAGGCTGTTAGCGTATAGTGGTGGGTGGAGGGATAACCTAGTGTGGCTCGAGGCGTACGACTTTAACAATCCGCTTGTAGCTGTTGTAGTAACACCAGACCGGGCGAAGCTCCCACCGCGCTTCGGCCTCCTCAGCGCCAACTGGGGGGCTGAGCTTGTAGACGCGCTACCGCTCCAAGACTGGAACGTCCTCACGTTCTCCAACTACCTCCCCACTCGAAGCATTACCCTCTACACGGCGCTCGAAGTTGCGGGAGCCTTCTCTTCGCTAATCGATGGGCGCCCGCTGTCCCCTCTACAGCCGGATGAAGCTGGGGTAGTGCTGCCCGCCAACGCTTCCCTGGTCTCCGCTCTCGTTAAGTGGGGGCCGAGGTTGGAGCCCCTCCGCCCAAGGGTGGCGACCCTGAGGCTCTCGCTCGTTAACGCCTCGGGGATGGCCATCGAAGTTGGAGTTTCCTTGCGCGGTGAAGATGGCGAACCCCTCCCCGGCCGCATTCTGAGGCTCCTAGCGAGATCCGATGCTTCGAAGCTCGAGGTAGCCAGGGCGCTGACGGACGCTGAAGGGCGCGCCCGAATTACACTGGAGCTGAACGCGAGCGGGCCTCTCGAGCTGTACGCTGTCTTCGACGGTGATCTGCTCTACGGGGCGAGCGAGAGCAACAGCGTGGTGGTTGAGGTGGTACCGGTGTTCAGGTTCAGCGTGCTGGTGCTCGACCCTCTTGGCGACCCCCTGCCCGGCGCTCGAGTGACGATCACGGGTGCGGGTAGGACGGTTTTCACCCGCACGGACGAGCATGGGGTAGCCGAAGCCCTTCTAGCGCCGGGGACGTACAGGGTCAGCGTCACGTATGCTGACGCCGTAGAGATGCTGTACGTTCAGGTTAGCGGGGTGGCTTCGATTGAGGTGAAGCTCAGTTCCCTCCGGCTGCTCCTCTCACTACCGAAGATACGCCTAGCAATAATAGCTGTTCTCTTCGCAGCCCTGTTAGCGGCAGCGCTGCTGAGACTCGTGAGAGCTAGGGAGCGATAACGCCCTTGATGTAATCGGCCGGCTTGGAGGCGGCGTACTCGAAAGCCCTCTGTATCTCGCTGAGCGGCCAAACATGGGTGATGAGCCTTTCCATCGTGAAGACCCTCCTAGCGAGCATTCTCATGGCGATGCGCAGGCAGAGGCGCATGTCCTCCGCCCGGTTGGGGTTCGTCATTAGCACCTCGAGGCCCTTTGCGTCCCACGCTGCGAGATCCACCTGCACGGGCTGGGGGTGGAAACTGAAGATGCATAGCTTCCCCTTCCTCCTCACCAGCTGGGTGGCTACATCAACGCCCTTCGGGGACCCCGTCGCTTCAATCACTATGTCGAAACCGCCGAGCTCGGCGGCCAGCCTCCTAATATCGTCGCGCATAGGGTTAACCGACATGCTAGCTCCGAACTCTTCAGCCAGCTTTAACCTATCATCCCTCACGTCTATCGCGGCGAGCCTATCGAGGCCCATCCTACTCAAAGCTTGCACCAGTAGAAGACCCATGAAGCCCACGCCGACCACGGCGACGGTGTCGCCGAACTGAGGGGCAGCCAGCCTCACTCCGTTGACTGCGCAGGCCAGCGGCTCTCCAATCGCATGCTCGAAAGCCACGCCCGGTGGTATCGGCTCAGCGTTACTCTCATCGACGATCAGGTAGTCAGCGTAGCCAGGACCGCCGAGCACGGCAACCCTATCGCCCCTCTTGAACCTGGTGGCGTTGGGGCCGAGCTCAACGACCTCCCCCACAGCCTCGTGGCCCAGCGCTGCGGGCAGGCTGAACCAGACAGAATAGCCCTGGAAGGCGTAGAGGTCTCCCGTGCAGATCCCGCACCCTCTCACTCTCACGAGGATTTCGGACCCGCGTGGAGCCCTCACCTCCTCCTCACGCAGTTCGAGCCTACCCTTCTCAACGAGGTATGCAACCCTCCCTCTCACAGGGTTGAGGAAACAAACCCGTATTAAACGGTATTGAGCTCCAGCCCTGAAGCATCGGCTCAAACGGCGGCTTCCAACACAAGCCCTTGCCGCTCTCAACTACCCCCTAAACCGTTGCTCTAGTAGACGGAGTTGGTGTTTGAGGTGCTCGAGGCGTTTCTGAGGATCGGGGTATTCCCGCAGCTCCCCGGGGATCTCGAGGTTGATAGGCTTCTCGTAGCCGGCTGCCACGATCGACGCGAAAACTCTTTCCCAACCTATCGAGCCTCTACCGGGGAAGAGGTGTTGATCGCTGCTCCCATCGTTGTCGCTCAGATGCGTGGCTACCATCCATCGGCCCGCCTCGTCGATTAGATCGTGAACCCTGCCCCTGTAGGCTTCCAGGTTAGCATGCCCCGTGTCAACGCAGAGTGCAACGTTTTCGCAGGACTCTATGATCCTCAGCAGGTGCACAGCTTTCGACCCGTACCCCCGCCCCATGTTCTCTACAGCCAGGATCACGCCGCAATCTCTAGCCTCAGGCTCGAGCGCTCTAAAGCCGCTTAAGTTCAACTCCTCGAGCCCCTCTTCGCTCATGCCTTCCACTCTGAAGGGGTGGCAAACGAGAACGTCAACCGGGATCTTGATGCACCACTGTATCCACTTCTTGACTATCTTCACCGACTTGTCCAGCTCACTGGGAGATTTCAGGTTGAAAGGGCTAAAGGGGCCGTGCGCGTGCACAAACTCAACATCGCTCAAGCACGTGGGGTCGATAGGCCCCCTACTGGCTAGCGCGAGAGCCCTGTTTTTGAAGCTCTCAGTATCATCCAGGTAAGCTTCTTCACCGCTCCTAGCTAGAAGCTCGTTAAAGTGCTCGACCGAGAGCTCTAAGCTAGCGAAGCCCCAGGAGAGGAAGCAATCGAGGGCCTCTTCGATCGGGAGCTCAACCAGCCATGAAGTCCAAACGCTCCACTCCACGTGCACGCCAACGCTCGGCAATGGGGAAGATTAAAGTGTGATGAAAGAATTGAAACGGGTTGAGCCGCCCTCGTGGCGCGCTGAGCGTGTTTGAGGGGGATGCAGCGGTTAGAGCTGGGCGAGCCTCATCGATGGTCTCGTGGAGTGGGGCAGCCTACTCCTCGAAGCGCCCGTGCCTCCGTACCAGCTCGTACGTATAGTTCAAATGCTGCTCCGGCGTACCCGGAGTTACGTTGTTCGCCTCCCCGAAGATAAACCGCCTGCCCTTTACAACACCAGAGCTGAGTACGGCTCTCACCTCCTCCTCGATCTTCTCCAGGGGTCCGTGCTCGAGCGTAACGACCCTTACTCCACCCCTTATGAGCACATCATCGCCCAGCACCTCACGGGCCTTCCCCAAGTCGATCGGGAACCCCGTGTCAATAGCGGCGATGTTCAGCTCCTCCTTGAGCACCCTGAGGAGGTGCATCACCGACCCGCAGAGGTGGATGGAGGGCCTACCGGCGCAGAAGGTCCTCACGATCTCCCTGTGCAGGGGTAGAACCACCTCCCTGTACACCCCAGGTGAGAGGTTCTGGATCGCGTCGTCAGCGAAGCCAAAGCCCTCGTAGGGGAACTGCACCTTCAGCAGCCTGTGCCATGCCTTCATCCTCTCGATGATTGCCTCCGTCAAGAACCAGAGGAACTCTTCCGCCAGCCTCCTGTTCCTATACAGGAGCTTTAAGACAAAGCCTCCCGTTATGTTGTACGCGACTGTGAAGGGACCGTCAGTTCCGATCGGTGCCCCAACCTGGCCTATCGGCCTATCCAGGTACGTAAAGCCGCTCTCCTTCTTCTCCAGGAAGTACTCGTAAAACCTCCTCACCCTGGCCATAAAGCCCGAGAAGGGGTCGGGGGTACCCCTCGCGATAAAGCTCCTAACATCGCTCTCGCTCATCAGGAAGGGTCTCACATCGGGCACACTATTGGAAGGAAAGTACAGCGGTGCGCCGAGCCAGGCAGACTCGTAGACGTTGTGGAAGCAGACGCTGACCGACCACTCCCTTGGCAGCCCCATCTCCCAGTCGGCCCAAACATTTAACCGCCTCCACCGCTCGAACTCCAGCTGTACCTGCAGCATCGCCTCAGGATCGCTGTACACCTGGTGGTAGGTGAAGCCCCGCAGATTCCGCTTCGCGTGGAGAACAATCATTCGATCGTTCATGCTCCATAGAACCGGAACCCTCTCGTGCTTGTTCTCCCTGAAATCCCGCCAAAGCCGCTCCACCATCCTGTTATGCTCCTCAAAGCCCGCCCCAACGGGCTCCTCAGCTGCCGTAAACGCCCCCTTGAGAGTGCGGGCGAGCATTCAAAAGATTGGTGGAAGGTCGGTCTAGCAGCCGACGGGGCGCGAGCCTAGTAACCGAGATCCTCGTTAACGAGCACCACGTGGTAGTCGGCCCCCGTCGGCCTCCTCTCGAGTATCAGCACTGCCCTGCAGATCCTCTCCGGAGAGTCGCAATCTACGCAGTAGCCCAGCTCCGCGCAGGGCGTTCTCACGCCCAGCCTCCTGCTGTTCAGGACGGCCGCGACGTTCTTCGCCCTCCACAGAGCCTCCTCCAAGTTTCTCGCCAGCTTGTTCCTACCCGCGACGAGAACCACCCGCTTCGGTCCGAAGGCTGTCGCGGCAACCCGGTTTCCCATCCCGTCGACGCTCACGAGCTTCCCGTCGATCGTCACCGCGTTCACGCTCGCCAGGAAGACGTCCGCCGTCAGCTCCAGCCTCCTCAACCTCATCAGCTCCTCAGCCGGTGCTTGAAGCCAGTGGTGGATCACGCGGTTACCCCTCCGCTCCAGCTCCTCGATGACTCCGAGCTCCCTGATCGTGACGGACCCCCCAACGCCAACGGTGGCCCCCTCCGGGATCAGCGATAGGACGAGCGATCTCGCCTCCACTACGTCGCCGGCGATGCGGGCGTCGAAGCCGTTCCTCCTCAACGCTTCCGCAGCTCTCTCCAGCTGCAACCTGCTGTACCACTTCCTAGCCTCCACAGCGTTCCGGAGAGGAGAGGTAAAAAACGGTTGGGTGGGATGCTACAGGGGCTCTAGCCTCAGGGTCTCCACCTTGTAGGGTCCCATCCTCAGCTTTACCTCGCCGGCCCCCAGCGCCTCGATGGGCGTCTCATCGAGCCTAGCCCTCCAGGCCCTCATCGCCTTCCAACGGGGGGCGACCCTAGCTTCAACCTCCCTCGGCGAAGGGTTGTAGATGCGGAGCACTAGCGCTCTACCGTCCTCGCTCCGCTTCATGGTGGAGAACAGCAGGGGGTCTCCCTCGACTTCGAGCAGGGAGAACTCCGGTGGCAGCTCGCCCGGGTGCGGTACGTCTTCATGCGCTAAACCGGGGACGGCCCACTCGAGCGCCGCCTTGTGCACGCCCGCATCGCTCCAGGAGCCGGTGTGAGGTATGACTGTGAGCTCGAAGCTCTGCATTCCGAGGCACTGCGCCTCCGGAGTCGGGATCTCGGGGCCCGCGTGACCGGGCCTCGTGAGCAAGTCGTTCCTCGACAGCCAACCGACTGCTCTCAGGAGCGTGTAGACGATCTCGCAGCCCCCGGCCCCCTCGCGAACCTCGTACTCGTGCAAGCCCTTCGCCGCGACGCAGAGCCCCCTCCTGCCATCGCTCACGTCCACCCACAGCCTCGTCGGCCAGGTACTGAGGGGGATCTTCCCCTCCCCTCTGACGTAGTAGTACGGGGGTTTATTGGGCCTCTCGATGACCATGTAGTGGGTCTTTGCCGCGTGCTTCTCCGCTCTGACGCCCGTGGGGAAGGCGATGCGGAGCCTGTGGTCTCGTGCCCGGTTCTCGACCCTAACCTCCACGTCTACGCGTGGCAGCTCGGTGTAAAGGGTCGCGTAGAGCTCGACGGGCAGCTCCACCTCCTCCTCGCTCCTGGCCCTCCTGTTGGGGGACGCCGAGGCGGGGACCCGTAGGCCGAAGCTGACTCTCGCGCGCACGTACACGGGACCCGCTTCAACGACCTCGAAGCTCGCCCTGCAACCCCTGCTCGTCACGACTCTGTCACGCTCAGGCGGCGAGTAGTCGTACTCGTCACCGATGTCGCCCCCATCCTCGAGGTAGGCGAGGCCCTCGTACACCTCCCCGCTCCGCTTGTCTACGATCCTCATCGCCCCGCCGTTCTCTAGGTCGAACTCCACCCTCAAGTGAAGGTTCTCGATGAACGCTCTTCCCCACCTCAGGTCCGTCTGCAGGGGCTCCACGGGCTGGGCTGCGTACGCCTTGAACCCTGCCGCCGGTAGCTCGTCGACCCACACGGCCTCCACAACACCGCCGTCCAGCTCCTTCGCTTGCACTGGGACGACTCTCCCGTGCGAATCCCTCAACGCGATGCCCCGGGGGTCGAACCTGACCACCAGGCCCCTCTTAATCAGCTCGGCGACGCCTTCGGCCACCCTCCCGGGCGCTGTGCGCGTCATCTCGTCGAGGGAGAGAGCTGCCAGCGCGTAGGGCTTCAGCCTCAGCTTGACAACGGTCTTCCTCCTCCACGGGAGGGTGTTGAAGGCGATATAGTACGATGCGTCGTAGCCGGCGAAATCGAGCTTCACGGTTGAAGCGATGAGGGGCATGGCGTGCCACTCGTACCTGTAACCAGCTCTCCCAGCGAGGAAGTAGTCGAGGGCTCCATGACCCCTACCCGTGCACTCGAGCAGCTCCCTCGCGAGTTCCCTGGCCTTCTCCAGCCTCGACATGACCTCGCGGTGCACCCCATCCACGCCGCAGCCGCAGATCGAGTCGTGCGGGTGGCAGAGGAGCACGTACCGCCAGGCCGCCCAGATCTCCCGCTCGGGGTAGCGCCCAGCTAGGAGCCAGGCGAGCGCCCAGAGCGGCTCAACGTAGAAGAGCAGCAGGTTCTCGCACTCGAAGTTCGCGACTTTCAGGTAGCTCCTCGTCGACCAAACCCCGTAGAGAACCCAGTGGTAGTGGCTGCTCAGCAGCTCCCCGCCCAACCTGCTCAAGCGGTTGGCTGAGGCCCTCGCTTCAGCGAGCACGTCCAGAAGGGTTCCTTGAACCACCTCTACGGGTAGATCCTTCGCTGCCAGTTCCCTCGCGATGGACGGCAGGTAGCTCTTCGGCAGGTGGTGGTCGCAGCCGATCATCCCCGGGATCGAGCTGATCCTCGAGTGCTTCTCCCACCTCTTGTACAGCTCCACAGTGATAGCCGCCGCGGCCTCCGCGTCGGGCGGCAGCCAAGCCAGGTTGCAGTAGCCGCCCAAAAGGAAGAGGGCTATAACCTCGCTCCCGTCCGGCCCCGCCCATATGAAGGGCGTTCCCACCTCCTCGAACTCGGGGCCGAGGCCTCTGTGGAAGACGAAGGTGTCGATCCCGAACCCCCTCAAGATCTGCGGTAGCTGAGCTGTGTGGCCGAAGGTGTCGGGGAGGTAGCCGATCGGTGTCCAACCCCCGTACTCAGCCGCACGCCGTTTCCCGTAGAGCAGGTTCCTCACGAGCGATTCCTCGTCAACGAGGAGCTCGTCGGGCTGCACGTACCATGGGCCGATCAACAGGCGGCCCCTCCTCACAGCCTCCACCACCTTTTTGCGCATCTCGGGCCTCAGCTCCAGGTAGTCGTCGATCGGCGCCACCTGGCCGTCGAGCATGAAGGAGTGGAAGGAGGGGTCCTCGAGCAGGCGGAGCACCTCATCGAGGCATTGGGCCAGCCTGTACCTGAACTTCTCGAACGTGTAGTACCACTCGCGATCCCAGTGCGTGTGCGAGATCAAAACGACCTTTGGCTTCCCCACGCCCGTGACGAGGCCCAGCTGGTATAAAACGGTTGCAGCTACCGCTCCTCGAGCCTCCGCAACGCCTCGCCGGGCTCCAGCCTCTCAACGTCGAGGCCATCGAAGTCCCTGTCGTAGCTCACGATCGGCACCCTCAGCCGCTTCGCCAGGTAGTAGACGAGGCCATCGTCGAAGTCCAAGCCCTTAGCCCCCGCCAGCTCGCACGCTAAGATCTCGTCCTCAACCGTCGTCTCGACAACCTCGATTCCCCGCCACGTGGATAGCTCGGCCAGGAACCTTGACACCAGCTCTGGCTTGCCTAGAAGCGCACAGATTCCGTGTAGAGTGAAGTGGAGGACGTAAGCCCTAGCGGCCCCAGCCTTCACTTTTTCAAGCAGGGCCCTCGATTCCTCCCACTTACCCCTTTTGTACAAGACCTCCAGGAAAACGTTAGCGTCGATCACGCAGGCCATGCCTCCTCCTCAGGGCTTCCACGAGATCCTCACCTTCCCAAGTGTAGTCGGAGAGCAGACCTAAGCCCACGATCCCCTCTACGCTCTCCGACCCCTTCGGCGGGCCTAGAGACTTCTCTAGCAGCTCCTCCACAGCCTTGCTGAGCGCCCCCCTCCTCAAGCCGTACTTCTCTGCTGCGTACCTGCGCAACCGCTCCGCTAAGCGCTTCGGGATCTCCACCTTCACCACCTCGACTTCCTCTCGCACAACAGTACTAAAGTACAAAAGTACTTAAGCTTTGCCGAGCTATTTCTTGGCTGGTAAGCGAGCGAAGCTAAGAAATGCTGAAACCCTTTGTTCCGCGTTACCGCAACGGGATGCGTTTTTGCTCCCCGTTACGGCTTCTAGCTATCAAGCGGCTTGTTTCGCCTCTCGGGCTGCAAGCCGGTCGTTGACCAGCTTCTGAAGAATGTCGTTGTAGGATTCACTCAGGATTGATGAGATGGGACCCTCGGAGATCACCCTGCCCATGAAGAGCAGCGCCCCGTGACTTGCCAACCTCTTCGCCTGCTCCGCGTCGTGGGTGACGATGATGATCGTTATCTCGCGGGAGAGCTCCTTCACGAGCTCCTCTATCTTCGCCGCGTTCAACGGATCCAGGTTGGCGGTCGGCTCATCCATGAGGAGGAGGCTCGGCTTCATCGCGAGGGCTCTCGCGATGCAGAGCCGCTGCTGCTGCCCCCCGCTCAGGTCGGAGGCCGGCTTCCTCAGCCTATCCTTCACCTCCTCCCAAAGCCCAGCCTTCTCGAGAGCCCACCTCACCAGCTTGTCCAGCTCCCGGCCTCTAGCGGTTCCGCGCAGCTTGGGGCCTATCGCCACGTTGTCGTAAACGGAGAGGTGGGGGAAGGGGTTCGGCGTCTGGAACACAATGCCCACCTTGGAGAGGACGCCGTCAGCGTTCGAGCTGTTGTAAACATCGACGCCCAGAACCTCGACCTTGCCCTCCACCCTCACCCCCCTTCGGAGGAGAATGAGCTTGTTGATCGTCCTCAAGAGCGTGGATTTCCCGCAGCCAGATGGACCGAGGATGGCGTAGACCGTGCCGGTTGGAACGAGGAGCGAGACGTCGCTCAACGCTTTGAAGCTCCCGTACCACACGTTCAAGCCCTCGATTCTGACAGCGGCCTCCATCACAGCCTCACCTCACCCGAAAGCTTCCTAACGGCGAAAGCGAGCCCCATTGATAGGGCTGCGAGGAGGAGGACGGCAGCCCATGCCAACCTCTTCCAGTTCTCGTAGGGCGTCTGAGCGAAGAAGAAGATGAGGAGGGAGAGGGTGCTTGAAGGCCGGTCGAGCCCGTAGAAGGCGAAGAAAGCGGCCCCGGCTGTGAACAGCACGGGCGCGGTCTCGCCCAGAGCCCTCATCGTCCCAAGCAGCGCAGCGGTAGCGATACCCCTGAAGTTCATGGGGACGAGGATCATCAGCACAGCCTTCCATCTCGGCAGGCCCAGAGAGAACGCGGCCTCACGGTAGCTCAGTGGGATGGCGGCAAGGCTCTCCCGCGTCTGAGCGGCGATGTAGGGGAGTGCAGTGATGCAGAGGCTAACGGCTCCGGCGATGGCTGAGGGCCTTCCCATTGGGATGACCAGCAGAGTGAACACGGCTAACCCCACGATGATCGAGGGTAGTTCCGCGATCAGTTGCAGAGCTCTAGCCGCAGCCCTCGAAAGCCACCCGTCCGGGTACTCCGACATCAGTATGCCGGCTGGAACGCCGATCGCCACCCCAGCGAGAGACGCCAGCGAGACCATCACGAGGGTTCCAACGAGCGAGGGGCCGAGCCCGCCCAACCTCCCGCCGGGCGGCCCCGGGGGTTCGAGTACGAGAGCAACCCCGCGCTCGAGCAGCACAGGTAGACCCTCAACGACAGCCGTCAGGATGAGGTGGGCTCCTGCCGCAAGGAGCGACAGGGTGGCGAGCGCTACGGCAGCGAACACAAGCCTATCCTTAACGCTCCTAGATAGCTCGTGGAAGTTCACGCCTGCTCACCTGCAGCCCTACTGGCTGCAGCTCTAGCGAGACGCAGACCGAGCGAGGTGCTCACCGAGCTCCCCAGCAGCATCACCAGGGCGGCCGCCATAAGGGAGCTCTGCATGCCGGGGTAGAGGAAGGCGTTACCAAACTGGCTTGCGATTACGCTTGTGATCGTGTGAGCGGGCTCGAAGGGGCAGAGCGGCACGTTGAACGCATTGCCCACGGTCAAGGCCACGATCGTTGTTTCACCCACCGCTCTACCGAAGCTCAGAAAGGCAGCTGCAATGATGCTGTTCTTGATGTAGCCGAGAACGATTCTGGCCCGCTCAAACCCCTTCGCACCCAAGCTGTGGAGGGCCTCAATGTAAGTGAAGGGGAAAGCGCGGTAGGCCTCCAGCGCCATGGCGGCGGAGAAGGGGGTAATCATAAGCCCCACCACCAGGCCGGCCGTGAACAATGATTGGCCGGTTGGTGAACCTCGAGCGCAGAGCAGGGGGAGACCGCTCTGCCTGATCAGAGGGGAGACTACCGCCAACCCCCACATGCCGTAGACGATCGTCGGTAGGGCGGCCATCGCGTAGAGAGCTAGGCTGATCAAGCCGCGTAACCATTCGGGAGCATACTCGTTGACGAACACGGCCACCGCCACCGAAATGGAAACCGCCATCAGAGTGGCTAAGCCAGCTGTAAGTAGTGAGCCGAGAAGGGGGGCCAGCATACCGTACCTTCCGCGCTCCCACTCACTGGGTTCCCAGTCGGCGTTAAGTAGAAGCCCCAACCCCTCGTGCCTCCACGCATCCAGCGACTCCACGAATAGGATGCCAACGATGGTCACCGATGTGAGAACGAGTACCAGAGCAGCCGGCGCTAGCGCTATCTTAAGCACATCCACCATCGTCGCACCTCGAAGCCTATCTCCCCCATCATTTATATAGCTCACTATACCTATATTTGTAAGTGCATAATGAACTCCGAAGCATAAAGAGTAATATATAAAAATATAAAAATATTTACATTTTACCTTTCTTCAATCCTCCTTATAGTTCTTTAACCTCTATAGTTCCTTAGTTCTTCAGCTACTTTCAGCCCGAGTCTAGCCCAGCTCTCGGGCACCGGTATGTAACCCTCAACAATGTTCTCCGGCTTCTGGCCTTCCGTGAATATGTAATTGAGGAACTCTGCTAGCGCTCTCCTCTTTTCGGGCGTGTAGCTTGATGGGTGCTTGATGAGTAGGTAGCTGGGCGAGACTATCGGGTAAGCGTTCGGGTCCTCTGACGTGAGGAGCTTCTCCAGTAGGCGCAGCTCAGCTATGTTCGCGCTGGCATCCTCGATCGCGGGGACTCCCGCGGCCGCAGCTCTCACAGTCTCCCTCGCGGGAAGAACGAAGTTCCCCGCTCTGTTCCTTAGAGCCGCTACTCCTAGGCCTTTAGCGTAAGCCAGCTCCACGTATCCTATGGAGTAGGGGGTGGTCCTCACGGCCTCAGCTACACCGGGGTTGCCGGGGGCTCCCACCGCCCGGCCCACTTCCGCAAGTGGCCACTTCACCAGCTTGCCGGCGCCAACGCGAGTCTTCCACTTCTCCGAAACGAGGCTCAAGTACGTGGTGAAAACCTCCGTCGTACCGCTCGAATCGCTCCTGTGCACCAGGATGATCCTGGCTCTGGGCAGGCTGACGCCGGGGTTCAGCTGAGCTATCCTCGGATCGTCCCAGTACTCTATCTCGCCGAGGAGGATATCGGCGAGCACCTCGCCCGTCAACCTCAGGTGCACGCTAGCTGGAACCTCAGGCAGGTTGTACACCACAGCTACAGCGCCCAGGATGAACGGGATTTGATAGACCCCCCCGAACTCCTTCCTCGCCCTCTCCCAGTCGGACGTCTTCAGTGGAGTATCAGAGGCCGCGAAATCGACAATACCCTGAAGGAAGTCGCTCTGACCCTTGCCGCTACCGCCCCCAGAGTACTCGGGTTGCACCCAACTACGAACTTGCCTAACCTGGCTTGACCAAGCCAGAATCTGCTCCATCGGGAAGGTTGCGCCGCTCCCGAGTAGCTGGACGGGCGTTGAGGGGGCCTCCTCTCTCTGAAGCAGGTAGAGGGCTGAAGCAGTAGCTACAATGACGGCAGCAGCTACAGCAACTGCGGCCAGCTTTATCCACTTCTGCATCGAGAGGTTACCGACAGACCACTTTATACCAGTTTTCATCATATTTATAAAAGTCTATAATGTAAAAAATATATTGCCAATTCATTATAGTTTATATATTGAGTATATATTTCATGCTAATGATGAATAGTGGAATCTAATAGCCTTTGCCGCTTTACAACTCACTATCACTTAGTGCTTTAGTCGAAATATTGTAGCTGACGATAGGGTCCTTTGGGGAAAGTAGAGCCATCGATAGAGAAGAAGGGATCGGCGGACAATAGGAGGAGTACTTAGGATGAGCTTATCCGAGAGCGAGTGCAGTAATGTAGGAAGCCCGGGTGTACCGTTACCGTTCAGACATGAGCTGGCAGTCGTCGGGCCATCTGCAAGGCTAGCATTTTTCTCCGGCTCTAGCAAACACTGGGTGTCTACAGTGCTGGGTGGGGATATGGCTGAAGCGTCGCTTTCTAAGCTAGAGTTTTAAATTTGGGCCTTGAACCACATTGTAGAGAAAGTGACGTGGAAAACCGTAAAGGTGAGTGAAGAAACGTATGCGGAGCTCTCTAAGGTAGCTGGAGAGCTCCAGGCAAGGCTCAAGCGCCCCGTATCGCTCGACGAAGCTTTAAAGTACTTGCTCAGCCTCAGGAAGAGGAGAAGGCGTTTGAAAATAACTGACTTGGCAGGTTCCTGGGACATGTCCGAGGAGGAGTGGGTTGAGATTAAAGCTTCCTTGGAGAGGGCTTGGAAAAGATGGGTACCCGGAGGCGCGTGATAGTCGATACCGATGTGCTGGTAGACGTCCTAAGAGGTGCGGGAAAAACTGTTGCTTTCGTAGCACGCTTGGAGGACGAAGGGTTTATGCTTGCAACTACCGTCATCAACGCGTTTGAGCTGTACTATGGAGCTTATAAGTCGAAGAAAGTGCAGCGGAACCTGGCTGTTGTGAGAGAGCTGCTCAGCAGGATGGTCGTCCTCAAGATAAACGAAAGATCCGCTGAGAAAGCGGGACAGATCTACGCCGAGCTGGAAGCGGAGGGACGCCCTATCGACTTGAGGGATGTACCGATCGGCGCTGTCGCTGTGACAGAGGGCTACACGCTAGTGACAAGGAATACAGCACACTTCCGAAGAATTAGAGGTTTTTGAACATATTAGCTGCGCCCTAGCAAGACAAGAGCGCAAACAATCGACTTGTGACCCATAACTCTCGTAATCCTTTTGAACACCCTCCCTCGGCTGACTTATCTAGCGTGCTTAATTCGGCGCACTTCGTTGAGGACATGCGAGTCCAAGGATCAGTTTTACGCGTTAAGACTGACCCACAAACGATCCCGAAAGGTCACGTTTATTACCATGCGCGGGTCGCGGTAAGCGTAGGTGTGCGGGCGGGGTTGGTGGAGTATGAGGGCAGCTGTTCTGTACGGTCCGGGGGATCTGCGGTTTGAGGAGAGGGATAGGCCGGCTCCGGGGCCGGGTGAGGCTCTCGTCCGGGTGAAGGTTTGCGGGATCTGCCGCTCAGATTTTCACTACTGGAAGCACGGGAGGATCGGGGAATTCGTCGTTAGGAAGCCGTTGATACTGGGGCACGAGGCGAGCGGAATCGTTGAGGAGGTCGGCGAGGGGGTTGAACGGTTGAAGCCGGGCGACGGGGTGGTGATCGAGCCCGGTGTGCCGTGCGGTAGGTGCTTCTACTGCCGCGCTGGCCGCTATAACCTTTGCCCCCACGTCCGGTTCATGGGTACGCCCCCCGTTGACGGGGCGTTCGTGGAGTACGTCTCCTGGCCCGCCGACTTCCTCTACAAGATGCCGGCCGGCATGAGCTTCGAGGAGGGCGCTCTCATCGAACCGCTGTCCGTCGCGGTTCACGCGGTGAGGAGGGCTAGATTGGAGCCGGGTTCGAGCGTCGCGATCTTCGGCGTCGGAGCGATAGGGATGGTCACCCTCGAGGCTGTAAGAGCGGCGGGCGCCGGGAGGATCTTCGTCGTCGACGTTGACGATTGGAAGCTGGATCTAGCCCTGCGGCGAGGAGCTGAAGCGGCGATCAACGCGGTGAGGGAGAACCCCGTGGAGGCGATCAAGCGCTTGACGGGGGGTGAAGGGGTGGACTACGTCTTTGAGGCGTCCGGCGCCGAGAAGGCATCCTATCAATCCGTGAAGGTGGCGAGGAGGGGAGGCGTCGTCGTCCTCGTCGGTTTGTACGCGAGCGATGAGTTCCAGTACCCGGTGCTCGAGGCGATCATCAAGGAGGTGGATATCAGGGGCGTGCACAGGTACGCGAACGCCTTCCAGCCCGCTATCGAGCTCGTCGCGAAGGGTAGAGTCAAGGTCGCGGACCTGGTGACGCACAAGATCCCCCTCGAGAGGCTCGAGGAAGGCTTCAGGATAATGGATGAGGGAAGGGAGAGGTACATCAAGATTCAGGTGGACGTCACACGTTAGCGCCCGGTCTCTGAGCCAGAGGCGCTAGCCTTTTCTACTCGCAGCCTCAGGAGGCCGGTGAACCCCTTCATCAACCGCGTTTGCTATACATGCATCGCCAGGCTGGCGCTCTACCTCTCTACGCTATCCTACGACAACGAGAGGGGGATCGTCGTGAAGGCGCTCGAGCTGGCGGAGCGCTTCGCAAAGGTGGCTAAGAGCAGCTTGGACGACTACGTCGAGCTGTCCGCGGGGATAGCCGAAGTCGTAGCAGAGGAGCTAGGCGACCCCTACTCATCGGTTAAGAGAATCAGCATGGAGGCTGCCTTCCGCCTCCTACCCATCGCTGAGCGCTACGTCAGCGAGGGGGGCGACCCTCTACGCCGAGCCGCTAGCGTGGCTGTAGCGGGGAACGCGCTCGACTTCGCGACGGGCGTGTACAGCGTCTCCCTGAGCGATTTTGCCGCGGAGTTCGAGAGGAGGTTGAGGGAGCCCTTCGCGATCGACCACCTCGACCAGCTCGAGAGGGACTTGGAGGCGGCGGAGACGGTCCTCTACGTCCTCGACAACGCGGGCGAATGCGTCCTCGACCTCCCGCTGGTAAAGCTCCTCTCCCAGCGGGCGCGAATCGTCGTAGCCGCTAGGGGGGCTGCTGTCTTCAACGACGCCACCCTTGCGGAGGCCGAGGAGGCCGGATTAGGCGAGTACGCTGAGCTGACAACTACGGGCTGCCGCGTGCCCGGCGTAAGCGCGAGGAGGTGCAGCCCCGATTTCCTCAGGCTGCTGGCCGAAGCTGACGTCGCGATCCTGAAGGGGCAGGGCAACTTCCAGTCGTTCACGGAGGTTGCGAAAATCAGAGGGAAGCCCGCCTATTACCTTCTCGTGCCAAAGTGCGAGCCCGTAGCCCGCTACCTCGGCGTCCCCGTCGGCTGCAAGGTCGCTGTCAGGCGTTGAGCCTCCTGTACAGGCCCTTAAGGCGCTTGTACGCTTCGACGTAGAGCTCGAACTTCCTCCGAAAGGCTTCGACGGCCCTCGGATCCGGTTTGAAGACCGCTTCGGGCTGAGCCAGCTCCTTCGCCACCCTGAAGTCCCAGCGCCCCAGCGCGACGAGACCCACCGTCAGAGCCCCCGTCAGGGTGGCTTCCTTCGCGGAGGCCACCCTCACCACTTCCACCCCTAGTGCGCTCGCCAGGGCTGCGCACAGAGCGTCGTAGAGCGCTCCGCCCCCCACCACCCTGATGCTGGAGACCTCCCGGTCGAGTAGGCGCTTGAAGTACTCGTACTCCCACCTCATGTTGAGCGCCACTCCCTCAACAACGGCGGCGAGGATCTCGGCGTCACCAGCGTCGAGGGAGAGGTTAAGGATGGCCCCCCTCAGCCTCGGATCCTCCACAGGTGAGCGCTCGCCGTAGAGCCACGGGAGGAAGAGCAGCCTGCTCTCGCCAACCCTGTAGCCGGACAGGAGCTTCTCCGCCTCCTTCGGTCCGGGGAGCTTGAGGATCTTGATCGCGTAGTCGATCGCCGCCCCACCCGTCTGCTGCTCAGCTACGAGCAGATACCTGCCCGGGATCGCGCTCAGTATGCAGCCCATGTAGTGGGCCACGTCCAACCTCCTCGAGGGGACGTGAGCCGCGAGCCAGTCCCCAGTCCCGATGTAGGCGTGCACCTCGAAGTCCTCGACAGCTCCGGAGCCCACGGCTGTCGCTGGCACGTCGCCGCAGCCCGCCACGACCTTCACGCGCCCGCTCAAGCCCAGCTCCCCGCTAACCTCCGGCTTCAGCCCCCCAACAATCTCCGTCGGCTTAACGATCTCCGGCAGCTTGCTCAAATCCAGGCCGAAGAGCTCCACGAGGCTCCTGCTCCAATCCACAGCGAGAGGGTTACGGGTGTCCACGAGCCAGGTTATGCTGGCCTCATCAACGGTGATCACAGCCCTGCCGGTTAGCCTGTGCAAGAGGTACCCTTTAACGTCGAGGAACTTCCACGTTTTAGCGTAAGCGTCTGGCTGCTCAGAGGCGAACCAGGCGTACTTCGGCAGCGGGTCCTTGCCCAGCCTCCCGGGCGCACCCCCGCTGATCCTCAGCAGCCTCGTGAGCGTGGGAAGGTGGTATCCGGAGACCTTTGGAGACCCCTCGAAGAGCCTCTTAGGGTACCCCGCGGCCCTCGTGTCCAGCCACGTCAAGATACCGGAGAGGGGCTCGCCGCTCGCGTCTACCGGCACAACGCCGGCCATCTGGGTATCCATCACCAGGGCCTCAATGCCCTCGAGGCCTGCCGCAGCAGCGCTGACCGCTTCGGCGAAAGCATTCCAAAGCCGCTCAGGGTCGAGCTCGGCGAACCCTGGCTGCGGCATCGAGAGGGTTAGAGGGGCGAAGGTAAACCTCTCGAACCTGAAGGACTCGGTGTTGAAGACGGCCGCCTTAACCGTCGAAGTCCCAACGTCTACAGCGAGGACCCTCATCGACCCTACCCGAAGAGCGCCTCGACGTTGTACTCCCTCCTCTCACCGTCGCACTCCTCGATCACGTTCACCGGAATCCCCTTGCCCAGCTTCGTAACCACCAGCTCCCTAGCCAGCTTGAACAGCTCCACAGGGTCGATGACCGCCTCGGGCGGGTGGACGCCCGGCTCCTTGATCAAGCCCCTGACCATCATTATGCCGCCCAGGCCGAGCGGTATGCCCGTCGCGTCACCCATGCCCAGGCCGCGGGCGGTCGTGTAGAAGGTGAACTTGCACCTCCTCCCGCCGCGCCGCCCCTCTACGACGATTGCGAGCGAGCCCACCGGCTCCCTTGGCCCGTGCCTCGCAAGCAGCTCCCCCCTCTTCTTGAGCACGTAGGCGACAGCGAAGTCCCTGCATTTCACCCTCACACCCCCCACCTCAACCTCCTCGTCGGAGAAGAGGCCGGCTCTCACGAGCGTCCTGATGAGGGCCGGGAACTGGGGCGGTAGCACGGTACCGAGGTTGGTGACGCGACCCTTGATCCTCAAGTGCTTCGGCAGCGTGTAGGTCTCAGGGTGCGGGTACAGGTACACGGGAACCCTACCAAGTCCGGGAAAATCGAACTCCTGCTCGAACTGCTTGGCGAAATCCGACTCGAGGCTGGTGTACACGAGCTTCCCCTCAAGGTACACCGGTATGTCGATCATCATCGAGTGGGCCCTATGCAGGATGACGGCTGGCCCCTCGTAGGGCTCGCCCCCGTGCACGTGCAGGATGTCCACGTTCTCGATCTCGTCCAGCAAACGCTGGGCAGCAAACTTAACGATCAAGTTGCTCAAACCGGGCGAGCTCCCCATCCCGACCAGCGCCCGAACCCCCCTCCGGACGGCTTCCGCGTGCATCTCCAGCATCTGCAAGGTAGCGTCCAAGTCGTCGCACACATCGACGTAGTCGACGCCCGCCTCCAAGGCCGCTGCAAGGATCTTGGGCCCATAAATGAAGAAGGGGCCTACCGCGTTGAGGACGATGTCGGCGCTCCTCATCAAGCTCACCAGGGAAGCTCGGTCATCCGCGTCCACGGCGCTCACCGTAACCCCTTCTACCCGGGCTGCTTCGACGAGCCTTCGGAGCTCCTCCACCCTTTTATCTGCGAGGACGAGCTCGTCGAATGCGCCAGTCTGGGAAAGAAAGAGCCAGCACGCCCTGCCAACCGCGCCCGCAGCCCCCAAGATCAGGGCCTTAACCATGGCCTTTCGCGTGAGTGAACCATTAAAGTAAATAAGAGTTGCCGTATATCGAGTAAAGGCCCTGTACGGCTTGATCCTCAGGAGGGGAGTTTAAGGGGGTTGCCCCACGTGTTCTCGAAAGCTATCTCCTGGAGCGGTTTGCGGGGCCGCGGGCCCGGAGTCTCGGCTGGAACGCCGACGGGGGTGAGCGCGACAACCCTGTACTGGTCGGGGATACCGACGAGCCTTTTGACCTGCCCCTCGTCGAAAGCCCCGATCCAGCACGTCCCGTAGCCGAGCTCTGTCGCGGTGAGGATCAAGTGCTCCATCGCGATCATCACGTCCCTATCGTGCCAGCGGGGCGAAGCGTTGGGGTCGGAGACGGCGACGACTATCGCCCCTGCGTCAGCGATGAACATCTGCCTGGCGGCTGCTTCGGCAAGCCTCCTCTTCAGCTCCGGATCCCTCACTACGATGAAGTACCAAGGCTGCCTGTTCCCCGCGGACGGCGCTAGCCTCGCAGCCTCCAGCATCACCTTGAGATCCTCGTCCTTGACGGGATCCGGCTTGTACGCTCTAACGCTCCTCCTCTTTCTGATAACGTCGAGAACGGCGCTCATCGCATAGCGGTCGAACAACCGATAAAAATACCTTTCCCGGAAGCTATCCATTTTTACGGCCGGCCCCCCGGGCGTGCTGATGAAGCTCGCGATAGTGGGCTGCGGCGGGATGGGTGAAGCTCACGTTAGGGACTTGGCGCAACTGAAGAAGGCGGGCTTCGACGTGGAAGTGAAGTACCTGGTTGACGTGGACCCGGCGCGCGCGGAGAACTTGAAGAAGAAGCACAACTTGACGGGCGCGGAGGTCTTAACAGACTACCGGAAAACGCTGGGCAAGGTGGACGCGGCTGTCATAGCGACGCCGCACGCCGAGCACTACTCCCAGGTCATGGACTACGTGGCCAGCGGCTCTCACGTGCTCGTTGAGAAGCCCATGGTCTGCAACCTGAGGCAGGCGCTGGATGTCTACGAAGCTTGGAGGAGGAGCGGGCTCGTCGTTGAAGTCGCCTTCCAGAGGCACTTCGAGAAGCCTTGGGTGGCCGCGAGGGACCTCGTGTCGAAGGGTGAGTTGGGCAGCATTGAGATGATCTCGATGATCCTCGGCCAGGCCTACACGGGCGTCAAGGGTACTTGGAGGGCCGTCAAAAGGATCAGCTGCGGTGGTGAGCTGATAGACAGCGGGAGCCACTTCCTTGATATCGCGCTCTGGATTACGGGTCTCAGGGCTGATGAGGTTTTCGCCTACCAGGATTACAGGGGCTTTGAGATCGACATCAACACCGCGCTCGTCGCGAAGCTGGAGGGGGGTGCCCTCCTCCTCTTCACCGTCGCGGGCGACGACCCGGGGTGGCTGGAGGTGGAGATCTTCTGGGGTGAGAAGGGCAGGCTGATCGTCCAACCGCCAGCCGTGCTGATCGAGAGGAGGGGTAAGGGTGGAGAGGCAGTCGATTTGACGCCCTACCCCTCCTCCAGGCCCATCTTCAACTTCGTCAAGTCGGTATTGGGGATGGAGGAGAACGGGAGCCCACCGATCTGCGGAGTCAGGATGCAGGAGGTTGCGGACGCCGCCTACCGCTCCGTGGAGCTGGGTAGACCCGTTAAAGTCGCGGAGCTTTACGAGGAGATCGGCGCTAGGAGACCCTAGTGCTCCACGGCCA
>JAVYQJ010000015.1 GCA_038731975.1 Thermofilaceae archaeon
GTTAGGAGTGAAGGGGCTTAGCCATTAGCAGGTACCTAGCGCCGAGCCACTCGACAGACCCTCTCGGCCTATACCCCCTTTTAAGGTAGAATCGGACGGCCGGGTTACCTACGTGCACCTCCAGCACTATCCACTTGCAGCCAGCTCTCGCGCAGGCTCTCTCTACCAGCTTAAGGAGGAGGGAGCCGTAACCCATGCCCTCTATTGCTGAAGCAATGAAGAGCAGATGGCCGCTCGGCTCCAAACCCCGCAATGCCTTCGCGTAGGCCCAGAAACTTCTTGCAGAGCGGAGCGATCTAAAGAGCACGCGCAGCCCGGCGGTGCGGAGCAGAAGCTTCAGCAGCTCCACCAGCTGGCGGGCCCTGAGCCGCTCAGGCACCGTGTATACGGCTGCTGCGGCAACCTCAGTCCCAAGCTTCGCGCAGATCAAACGCGGGTAACCCTGCCTAGCCAGCTCGACGAGGCCTTTGAAGAACTCGTAGAGCTGCCGGCTGCCTTTTAACGCCTCGGCCAGGAACGGCTCACCTTTGAAGCGGTAGTAGAGGACCTTCTCCGCGCCGGAGCAGCTCACCGCGATCGCTACCTCACGCATAGGCTCTGGAAACGTACTCGCAGAGCGCCCTGTGGCTGTTGAAGTGGGGGGCTATGGTTGCTGCAGCCCTAGCGCAGACGAGCGCGTAAGCCCTGTAGCTCCTCTCGCGGAGCTCCAGAATCTCCAGGAGCTTCGAGTACAGCTCCCTCGCGTCCTCCTCGTCGCTTAGCGGCTCGCTCGGCGATAAAACGTCTTTGCCGAACAGCCAGCCGTTGTGGCCGTCGATCAAGGCCTCCAGCACCCCCCCATCCCTAGAGGCGAGCGTGGGCGTCAGGTTCAGAGCCGCGCGCATCCAGCTGGTCCCGCAAGCCTCGTACGGCGGTCTCGGGACGTGGAGCCAGAGATCCGCCCCCGCGGCGGTGAGCTTCTCAATGCTCGCTTCGCGCCAGCCGATGAAAGCGATCCTCACGTGAGAGAGGGTTGAGATCGCGTCGAGGATCCTCGACAGCTCCTCCCTCCCACTCTGGTCGTCGGGGTGGACGGTGCCGCTGAAAACCAGCTGTATACCGTACCGCTTCCCCAGCTGGTCGAGGAGTTCGCGATCCCTCAGTATGAGAGAGAGCCGCTTGTAGCCCGTGATCCTCCGCCGGGCGGCGATGGTGAACGCCCTCGGGTCGAGCTCGCGGTTCACGTAGCCCCTCGAGCTTGCGTACTCGGCCAGCTCCTTCCTGCACTTCTGCTTCACCGCTACAACCTCCTCTAGCGGCGCGCTCAGGACCCTGTACAGGCGGCCCGGCTCGCCCCTCCAACCGGGAGCCCACTTATCGTAGAAGCTCGCGACGGCTGGGTGAGTCCAGCGCACGTGGTGGACGCCGTTCGTGATGTAATCCGGGTTGGATCCGGGGAAGAGGAGGCGGTGGACTAGGCTGAACTTGCGGGAGACGCAGTTGTAGTAGCCGGCGAGCTCCGCTAGGACCCTAGTCATCACCAGCTTATCGGGGCTCAGCTTCTTAACCATCTCCGGGACATCGTAGTGCTTCTCAACGAGATCGTAGCTGAAGGACTCGTGGCCGTGGGGCAGGGGCGTGTGGGTCGTAAAAACTACCCTCCTCTTCGCCTCACCGGGGTCGCCGCCTCGCTTGAGCAGCTCGATCGCCAGGAAGCCAGCGTGGCTCTCGTTCAGGTGGAACTTCCTAACGTTTAAACCCAGCATCTCGACGAGCTGAAGCGCGCCCAACCCGAGGCACAGCATCTTCAGTAGCCTTTCCTCCCTACTCCCCTCGATGTAAACCCTCGATGTGAGCCCCCTTAGATGGGGAGGGTTTTCGGGAACCCTGGCGTCCAGCAGGTAGACTGGAACCTCGCCGCCAGCCCCCCTCAGCGTCCTTCGCCAGACAGCGAGGTGGATGGGACCCGTCTTCAGATCGATCCTGAGCCTCAAGTCGAGCTTCTCGCAGCAGCTTGCTGGCTCGTAGGGCTCATCCCTGTCCACGACCCTCCCATCGACGATCTCATGCCACACGTAACCTCTATCGTAAGCCAGCGTAACGCCGATCAACGGTACGCCGAGATCGGCAGCTGACTGGAGCAGATCGCCCGCTAAAAGGCCTAAGCCTCCCGCGTACGTCGGCAGCCCCTCCAGCTGGATTTCCATGGCTACGAATACGATGCCCCCTTTACTGGCTTCCACAGCACCCACCCGGAGCTAGAAACGCTTAGCTAGAACCACGATGGCCACCGCCAGGAACGCTATCGCCGCTAGCAGCGTGTCCTTAGAGATCAGCCAGACGACGAGCGCGACGAGAAATGCTGGGAGCAGCATGATGACCGCCTTAATGACGAGCACGATGAGCAGCAATCCCACGAGTACCAGGAGCACAGCCAGGACTAAGCCGAGTAGAGAACCAGCTAGCCAGCCTAAACCAAGCACGGGATCCGGCATGGGGTGAGGTATTTCATTTTAACTGCAAAGGAAGGATGGATGACGGCCGGTGTCCCCCGACCCCCGCGGGGGTTCCCCATACTGGCCGCCCTCACTCGCTGAAGGCGTGGGCGGCCTCGTACGTTGGACGTCGTTGAGCGCGATTTACACCGCACGTTTCAACCAAGTATCCCGGGGGGTTGTCCGGGGCCGGCCGTCTCCGATTGTATTAGTGGAAGAAGTGCTATTTAAACCTTTCGTTCATCGTTGACGCGCCTATTGGGTAAAGTACAGCCCTTAGTGGCTCGATGAGGTTCTGTAAGGGTGATGGCTGCAGCTACTGTGGTGCCAACTCTTTTTCTTTTCCTGCGGGGCATCGGATCTTGGTAGCGAGGTGGCGGTTTTACCCTTGAGGGTTCACCGTTGGGAGCCAAAGAGCGGCACCGTGATCGTGGTTCGAGCAGAAGTCAGGAACACTTGGGATGACGCCTCAACTCCTCAAGCTCTACGAGATCGCGAGGAGTAATGCGGCGGTTACCCCGATCGTGGTGAGCGGTAATCAACTGTGGGAGGTACTCCGGTTTTTGGCGTGATCGGCGATCACTCTCGCCACGGAGCACTGTAGGCTTCAACGGCAGGGTGCGAGGCCGCAATAACCCAGCCCCGCGCGTCGAAGACGCTCATGTAGCTGGTGGAGGTTGATTCGCAAATCCTAGCGGACCCTTATCCACGTATGGGAGGGCAATTGTTTCGTCGGCAACCCCCCGGCGTTTGTAGGTCCCGATCGTTGTCGTCGACCACTCTTAGCGGCGGGAACGGCACCGTTGAGCCTCGAGCCCTTCTACATCCATGCGCTATCCGCGCTAGAGCATGAAAGCGAGTAATGCAAAAAGTGTAATAACATTTTTATATTACTTGCGACGAGTTCGGGCGTGGAGTACGTCACGGTGTCCGCTAGAGTCAGCAGGGAGGTATGGGAGAAGGCTAAGAGGTACGGGATCAACGTGAGCGAGGTGATTAGGAGGGCTCTCGAGAGGGAGGTGAGGAGAAGGGAGGTGGAGTGGGCGGTCAACGTGATGGACGACATCGCGAGGAGAGCACAGCTCGATAAGCCCTCCTGGCAGATCATCAGAGAGCACAGGGAGAAGCTGTGAAGATCGTCCTCGACGCCAGCGCCGTCGTGAAGTGGTTCGTGAGGGAGGAGGAAAGCGATCGGATGATCAGGCTGCGCGATCTCATCGTAAGGGGTGAGCTACTCGCGCTCTCCCCCGACTTCATGCTCGTCGAGCTGGCCAACGTGCTGCGCTTCGCCAGGGGCTTATCCAAGGTGGACATCGTGAACGCCGTGAGAGCCGTCATAGCGGTTGGGGTTGAGTTGAGAGGCTTCCTCGAGCTTGTGGATCGCGCCGCCGGCATAGCGCTGGAGAGGGGGTTGACGATCTACGATGCAGCCTACGCGGCCCTAGCTGAGCTCGAGGGTGCGAAGCTCGTCACCTACGATAGGGAGCTGCTGGGGAAGCTCGATTACGCGGTGACGGCCGGCGCGCTCTTGCCTCCAGCGTGACTCGAGCGCTGCAGCGTTAGGCATATCCCCTCTCCCCCGCGCTTGAAACGTGGCCTCTAGGGTCTTGGAGCACTACCTCCGCGACGATGTGGCCGCGGAGATCGCGGAGTTCACGAGGGGTCGCTGGCTGGCTTTGGAAGGGCAGGGGAGGGATGGCAGAATCTTCGTGAGGTGGTGGGCTGGTAAGCCGCTGACGGCTTCCACGCCCACCGAAGTGAAGAGGCTAGTCGAGAGCTTTAGCGGGGCGGGGGTCAGGACGATCTACGCCACCGCCTGCATCTACCGCAGCATCGCGGCGGGCGAGGACGTCGAGAGGATCGAAAACGTCGTAGCGGCGACGCCGAGCTGGGACATCGACGCGACCCTCGACAGCTGGGAGGCCGCGGTAGAGGCTGCTAAGCTGATCGTTGGCTTCCTCGAGCGGCACGGTGTCAGAGAGTCCGTCTACCTGAAGTGGTCGGGGGAGGGGGTTCACGTCCACATCCACGAGGCCGCTCTCTCGGAGAAAACGCTCGCTTTAGCGGACCCGCTGACGGCCTCCCGGCTACTCGTCGAGTACACGATCCGCAAGCTGGAGAACCAGCTGAAGGAGCTTGCCGAGAAGTGGAGGGTCTTGAAGGTGGAGAACCTGATGGACCCCAAGAGGGTTTTCACGGTGCCACTCTCCTTCCACCGGCGGGTGGATAAGGTGGCTGTCTGCTTCAAGCCTGACCAGCTGGACGACTTCGACCCCTCGTGGGCCGACCCCGCCTCCTTCAAGCACAACCCCAGGTGGCGGGACAACGTGCTCGGGGAGGCGGATCAACTGGCTCTCGAGGCCCTGAAAGCCCTAGCCCACCTGCGCCCGACCTCCACACGGGTCAAGGTGGAAGAACCTCAGGAGAGGGGTGGTGCAAAGCTGGGGAGGTTCCAGGTTATGGCGCTCCTTCAGGCGGCGCGCTACTACGCTCTGACCGGGGACCTTGAGAAGGCGAAGTCCTTCGGGCTTAACCGGGCGATCTTCTACGCGTGGGCCAAGCACTACGGCCCCTCCGCCCGCACGAGAGCGAGGGAGAGCACGGGTAGACCGAGGAGAGCGCCCGCTGGTGGCAGGGAGAGCGTAGAGAGGGTGAGCGTGCTCGGTGAGGAAGCCTACATCACGCGTGAGGGGTGGTTCGCGATGGGCGGGATCCCGCAGCGGCCGGAGGATTACGATAGGCAGGTTGCCCGCATCATCGAGAGCGTCATCCCCTACGAGGAGGCCTGGAGGAAGGCGCTGGAGTACGTCGGGAGCTTCCCGCGCAGCGTGCTCGAGGACCCGCAGGAGTTCTACAGCAGGGTCTACGAGCCCGTGAGGGACGAGTTTGTCGAGAAGGTATTGAGGGGGAGGAAGCAGAGCGGCTCTACGCTCGACGCCTTCTTCAGCTAGCTTTTCAGGACTCTTTCGGCAAAGAGCTGCAGGAAGCGGGGTGCATCGACATCCCTGCAGAACAGCGCGTTGGGCTCGCCGCCCGCTACCACGGTGTACCCCCTTGTGAAACGACCCGCAAGCTCCACCTCGACCCGAGCGGGCTCAAGCTTGACCAAGTGTGGCGCGTACGCGACCGCGACGGCGAGCGGGTCGTGCAGTACAGGTAAGTGGCGGCTCTTCGCCATCCACACTCTTGTGTACGAGGAGAGGACGCGCATGTACTCCTCCCCGCCCTCCTCGAGACTCCGCAGCATGTCCTGAGTCATCTGGCACCTCAGCGTGACATCGAGGCCCACCAGCACCTTCTCGCAACCAGCTGAAAAAACGATGGCAGCCGCTTCCGGGTCGCAACGGACGTTGTACTCTGCCAGGTTCATCGTGTAAGCCCCGGCCATCGAGACCAGCTTCACCCTCGAGGCCAAATCCGGTCGCTTTAAGAGCAGCAGCGCGGCGTTAGTTAGCGGGCCAATCGTAATGAGGACATCGACTTCGCCGGCCGAGACCAGCTTCTCCAGCAGGTCCACAGCGTGGAGGGGCGCGATACTAGCACTGCGACCCTCAACGCCCTTCAACCCCTCCAAGTAGACCGGCTCCGTTGCGGGACCCTTGCCGACCAGCGGGTTTGGTGAGCCCGCGGCAACGGGGATGTCGTCTCTACCCAGCGCCCCCAGCAGCCTGGCAGCTAGCTGCGCCCTCGAATGCACTTGGCCGTACACGGTCGTGACGGCTACGACCTCAAGCTCGGGTGAGAGGCACGCTAGAGCCAGGGCGAAGGCGTCGTCGATGTCGTCGCCGATGTCCGTGTCGATTACCGCGCGCAAAGGCACGATCGGGCCGGCGCTCTCAACCTTATACAGTTAGCGTATTACCTTGACAATGGTATAGTAAGATTTTTAAAAGAGCTTACTTTAAGCATCCCGTGAAGCTGCGGGCAACCGATGCAGCGGTGATCGCGCTGAGCGCATCCTTCTGGTCGATCATCAACGCCACGCTCGCCCCCATCTTCTGGCAGCTCACTAGGCTACCGATACTCTGCGACATCCTAGCGATGATCTCCCTGATCGTAGCGCTATGGTGGACGAGGAAGCTGGGGGCAGCTACGCTAGTCGGTCTACTAGCGACAGCCCTAAACTTCATCCTCAGGCCCGGCGCGCTACACTTCCTCGGCTTCACGGCAGCGAGCATCGTCTACGACCTCCTCGCCAGAGCGATCGGCTACAGCAGGTGCTTCTCCGCCCGCTACGGCCCCGCCTTCATCGCTGCAGTGGGCGTGGTTTCAACGTGGATAGCCGGCTTGATAATCGGCGCGTTCTTCATGGGTGGAAGCGTGCCCGTCCTCTACTTCTCAGCGCTGCACGCTGCAGGCGGCCTAATAGGATCGATTTTCGGCGTAGCGATCGTTAAGAGCCTAGAAAGGAGAGGAGTAAAACCCCGAAGCGCCTAAATCGACTTCATTCACACCCTCTTTCTCAGGAACACTCTGACGAGCAGGAGGACCATGACTGCAACCACCAACCCCCAGGAGATGAGGATTACCTGCTCGGGGCTCAAGCCCTTGGGCTTTGGCTGCGCGGCCTCGATCTCGGCCGGGAAGAGGTAGTACAGCGTCATAGCGACTGCCACCATGGCCTGCTGGTCGGTGGGGCTACTGGCCCAACCGCCCCACAAGAGGGCCCCCTTGCCGATCTGGAAGGCTACGCAGGAGTACGCTGTGACGTTCTCCCTTTCGAGAGAGTAGAAGTACCAGGATGCGGGAACATTGGTGGTTATCGGCCGGGGAGCGTTCGGGGCATCGGGAAGGTTGTAGCCGAGGACGTCGAAAACGTGCCTACCCAGGTCGGTCAACGTGGGCGTGCCTCCCGCAGCCTCGGGCCACGCTGTAGCCACGATGCCGAGCCAACCGCCGAGAGTGTCGAGGCCAGCTGGGCCTATGGTCAGAGTCGACCACTCCCACCCCCTTTCCGTCCTAGTGTAGTTGTAGGTGACGTAGTAGAAGCCGTAGCCGATGGGGTTGACCCAGACCCAACCCTTGTATATGATGTTCATCGCGAGGTCGCGGTAGAAGGTCTGCCAATCGACGCCGTACCTGGGTGGAACGGGCACGAGCTCGCCGTGCGCGTTAATGATGACAGCGTTGGGCGGAGCCGCAGTGAATACCTCCTCCCACCTCTCGATCGAGTCTATGACCTCCACTCGAAAGTCGATCGCCAGATCCTTCCGCGCAGCGTCCAGCAGGTCGGTGATTCTTACCGTGAGGAGCTCGGGGGTTGACCACCACCCCTGCGATTCTCTCACGTTGAGTATGTAGATGGTGGGTTGAGCGAGAGTGAGAACAGCAGGCATGACGAGCAGGAGCAGCCAAAGAGGCCTCACGGGTTAATGACGGCTAAAAAGTATTAAGTCTTACGGTGTGGGAGGATGGTGTGAGGGGGAGGGGCTGCCGAGCATAGGGCGGACCCCCCTGATTCTCCCCGCAGGGTGGGTCTCAAGCCCCTTCAAGCGCTCGGCAGCCCCCGGCTTCTTGCTAGAGGTAAGACTTAATATCCTTAACTCGCTTCTAAAAGACAGAACTATGTTACGTTACAGTTAAAAGTTGCTTCCCTCCCAGTAATTGGGAAATGTCCAGTAGAGCTTCGCTGTGCCTGCTTTGTAGAGGGGCGAAGGGGCTCTGCGGGAAACCCGCATGCCCCGTGTTTGATCTCTGGCGCGCAGTCGAGTCCGTGAAAACCCCGCGAGGCGACTCCCTCGAGGGCTCTTCACCCCCCTCGGTGTTCGTGGGGCGCGTGGGCTACCCCCGGGTCCGCCTCGCCCCTGCAGCTCCGCCGGCGTGCGGAGATACGAGCGTTTACGACACGCCTGAGCGCTGGCTTGGGCTCGAGTTGAAGGACGTCTTGGAGATGAGGCTCAGCCTGGTCAGAGGGGTGGTCTCAGTCGACGTGAGGAGGCCTTCGGGCTTGGAGGATCTGCAGCTCCTCGCCATCTCCTCGCAGCCCGTGGACCTCGAGATTCGATTCGCCAAGCCGCCGAGGCCTGTGGTGAGGCTCGACACATTCGCCCCGCCTCTAGGCCCAGCGGCCCCCGCTGAAGCGTTGAGGCTGCTCGGGGAGCCTAAGCCCCTAAAGCCTCTCGAGGAGGCGTACTACGACACCGACTTGAAGGCTGAGGAGGCGATCGTCTACCTTTACGAGAGAGGCGTCCCCGTGTCAGCCATCCAGCGGGCCCTCTCGGTCGGCGCTCTCGGCGTCGGTAGGTCCCGCAAGCTCGTTCCAACGCGATGGTCGATCACCGCTGTGGACGAAACTCTCTCGCGGCGGCTCATCGAGAGGGTGAGGAGGTTGAGGAGCGTGAACCACTACCTCTTCTTCGAGCGGAAGCACGCCCACAACACCTTCATCGCCATCGTGGCGCCGGGCGCGTGGAGCTACGAGTGGATCGAAGCTTGGTTCCCCCACACGACGTGGAACCCGGGTCTAACAGTAGAGGTCGAGGGCGATTGGGAGGGGTTTAAGGGTAGGACTACGTACGCCTCGCTCGGGGGCTGCTATTACGCGGCTCGGCTGGCGACGGCCGAGTACATGCTGAGGGAGGGGTTCCAGGGCGTTGCGATCCTAATACGCGAGATCTACGAGGGCTTCTTCCTCCCAATCGGCGTCTGGTTCGTCAGGGAGAACGTGAGAGCCCTCTTCAGGTCCAAGCCGGAGCGCTACGACACGCTTGATGATGTTCTGGCCAGGCTCTCGAGAGCAACGAGGCTGCCTCTGAGCGTGTGGCTTAACAAGTCCGCCCTCCTCAGGAGCTTGATCAGGCAGGAGCGCCTGGAGGCTTGGCTGTGAGCGTCGAGTACAGGAGGGTGAGAGTTTCGAGCGCGCTCTCGAAGTCGAGCCTCTACGACTTGGACTACGCCTACAACCCCTACGCCGGCTGCGAGCACGGCTGCCTATACTGCTACGCCCGCTGCTTCACCCGGTACAGGGACGCTGCCGAGCAGTGGGGCCGTGTCGTCTACGTGAAGGAGAACGCCGTAGAGGCGCTGGCTAAGGACGTTAGGAGGGCGGATCCGGGCATCGTCGGCGTCTCTACGATCACGGACCCCTACCAGCCCGTGGAGGCGAGGGAGCTGCTGTCTAGGAGGGGGATCGAGGTCCTGCTGAGCGCGGGCTTCAGGGTGAGCATTCAGACGAAGTCCCCCCTCGTGCTGAGGGACATCGACATCCTCTCAAGGCATAGGCAGCTGGTGGACGTGGGTTTGACGATCACCACGATGAGAGCGGAGGTCGCGAAGCTCATCGAGCCCAGAGCCCCTCCCCCCGTTGAGCGCGCTCGAGCACTGTCGGTGCTCGGGGAGAGCGGGGTGGAGACGTGGGTGTTCCTGGGCCCCATCATCAGGGGGGTGAACGACGGTGAAGAGGCGATAAGGGAGGTTGCTAGGGTCGCCCAGGAGACCGGTTCAAGGCTCTACTACGACTACTTCAGGATGAAGCCCGGCCTCGAAAAGTCGATGCAACCGATCCTCCGGCGCCACCCACAGGCGCTTGACACGAGCCCCGCGTGGAGGGAGAGCGTCAGCCGCCTAGTTGAGCGCATCTGCGGGGAGCTGGGGGTGGAGTGCATACCCTCGAAACCCCAGCACGAACAGAGGCGCATCACGCTCCTCCACTCCCTAAACGATCGAACGCTCAGATAGAAGTTTGTTTAATTAACTAAAAAATTAACTAAAAAAGCAGCTTATATAGGCTTGACGAAGCCCCACTTCTCGAGGGCTCTCGCTAGTTCTTTGTGCTCCCTGGCGTACTCGGGCAGCGGTATCCCCTTGATTGCAGCCTCTATGGATTGCCTTGTGGCTGCTGCGCCAGCCTTCGGCCCGTCGGGGTGGCCGACTACGCCTCCCCCAACCTGGATGACGAGGTCGATGCCCATCACTCGGATGACTTCGGGTAGAGTGCCCGGGTGGAGGCCGCCGGATGAGACTGGCAGCGCGGGCTTGATGTGGTGGAAGGCCTGCGTCAGCCTGAAGGGGTCGTCCGGGTCCGGCTTGTAGACAGCTTCCCTCAAGACCCTTGCGTTTCTCACCACGTCCACGGTTCTAGCCTCAAGCTTCCCAACTTCGGGTGTCCCCACGTGGAGCTGATCCACCCCAATGATGCGGTACAGCTTCGCCAGGACGAACATGGAGATGCCGTGGTACGGGTTCCTGGTGAAGGCGGCGTGCATGGCCCTGTGGGCGTGTATCGCCAGGCCGTGCTCCTCCGCTAGATCCCTGATGTAGGTGAGCGCAGACCAGCCTGTTACAACAACGTCCACCATCACGAAGGGGTTGCCGTAGTCGGCCACGAGCTTCAACCTCCTCTCCATCTCCCTCACGTCCGCGGTTATGTTAGCGAACCAAACCTTCCTCTCCCCAGTCTCCTTCTCCGCCCTATCGATCGCCTTCATGATCGCGCGCGCCCGCTCCTCGAAGCGGCAGTAGCGCGGGCCCGCTAGGTTCTCGTCGTCCTTGACGTAGTCGAGGCCTCCGGTCAGAATCTCGTAGGCGAGCTTGCCGACTTCATCGGGAGAGTAGCCAACCTTCGGCTTCGGGACGGTGCCTACAATCGGCCTCCCCTCAACCTTCAGCACCTCTCTGACGCCCCTAACGCCCCTGCCGGGGCCCTTGAAGTGCTCGAGGAAGCTCCTCGGGAGGTACAGGTCCTCGAGCCTAAGCCCCTTCACGCGCCGCATTCCGAAGATGTTCCCGGCGACCGATGCTAGAAAGCCGGGCATGTTCCCCTCCTCAAAGAGCTCGACGGGGTATGCGACGCGCAGCAGGTACGAGCCATCCCCCAGATCCTTGATCTCGTAGGCCTTCCCCATCAGCCGGTCGATCCTGGCCTTATCGTACCACGTGTAGAGCGTCGTCCACGTGCCAGTGCTGCTCTCGGCCGCAACCCCTCCGGCCGCATCTTCAGCCGTGAAGCCCTCGGCCGGTGTCACGCGGAAGGTGGCGATGACGTCGCTCTCAGGATCAGGCGTGTAGCCCGGCTTCAGGAACTCGGGGTAAGGTTCGAACTCGACTGGCATACCGTTCCAGGGTATGAGGCTTGTACGTAAAATAAGGTTAACTCTAGATGGGTGGAGGAGCCCTCCCGATCCGCTGCCAGAGCCTCGCACGAACTTCATCCAAGGCTTTCAGCCTCTCCCCCTCGAGGATTGGCGGCTTGTGCTCCGCCAAGAGCCTCTCCACTTCGCTGTGCGCCCACTCCAGGAGGTCGCGGCGCGCGCTCGGGTCAGCGTCCCAGACGCGCGGCACGTGAACCTCCCTCCTGATATTCGCCAGCGTGTGCCTGTGCGAGAGGAAGTTCCCGCGCCTAGACCGGATAACCTCGCTGATCACTTCCACCTCCTCTCCGCCAAGCCCGAAGCCGCTCACCAGCCTCCGCGCCAGCCCGCACACCTCGTTGTCGAGGACCAGCTTCTCCATCGATTGGGTGCTCTCGAACTCCAGCATCCCGGGCCCCGAAACCACGTCGAAACCCGCGAGCGCGGCCAGCGCTGCGGTAAACCCGGCTTCAGCGCCCGCCTGGAAGTCCGGGACCTTCGCGTCGGAGATCGCCATGTAGGTGTGGCTGGGCAGCTCCACGAGCCTCGCCATATCCCTGTACGCCAAGCTCACGAGGACGGCCTCCGGCGCGGCGATTAGCGCGGTCCCGAAGCGCGGGTGAACGAGCGTGGGTGAGCCGCCGTAGATCACCTTAGCCCCGGGCGAGGCGAGCTGCGCAATCACCACGCCGCTCAGCACTTCAGCGTGGTGCTGGATCAAAGCCCCGTAGACGGTGACGGGGGCGTTCGCCCCGATCCCGGGCATCGAGATGAGCTCAGCCGGCACTCCGAGCCGGGCTAAGTCTACAAGGTTCCTCGACGTGATCGAGCTCCACGCCAGCGGCGGTGAGGGGCAGACGTCGAAGATCGCGAAGGGCCTCTCCCTGTAGTCGGGGCGCACGGCGGCGAGCATCTCGACCATCAGGGGGACGTTCTCGACCGTGAAGCCCCCCGTGACCACAGGCTTACGCGAGTACTTGAGAACCACGTAGAGGCGCTCCGCGTCGCTCACCTCCACTGGGACGTCCTTCGGCACGAGGGCCGTGCTCTGAGCCCTGATGTGCTCCAGAGCGTCGGCCAGCGTCACGAACTTCCTCAAGTCGTCCAGGGTCGGTGGGCGAGGCCCCCCCGCGCCGTAGTCCAGGATCCGCACCGCCGCTGAACCAGGGTTGAAGATAAGCGCCCCCTCGCCCAGCGTTGCAACGTAGTTCCCGTCCCGATCGTAGAGGGCGAACCTCCGGGGAGCCTTCAGTAGAGCTTCCTTCACCAGTTCCTCCGGTATCAGAACTCTCCCATCCTTAACCTCGCAGCCGGCGGATCTTACGAGTGCCTCCACCTCCTTGTCCTCGAAAAGAATGCCAACCTTAGAGAGGAGCTCGAGAGCCCTGGAGTGGACATCCTCAGCTTCGCTCCTCAGCAAAAGCCCCATCGCTGGCCTAGGCATGCGCAGTCCCCGAAAACAGCGGGAGAAAAACCTTGCGGAAGAAAGGGATTGAAAAGAAAAAGGTAAAAATTATTTTTTCAGTTCATATTTTTAGGTTAGCCGGGCTTCGCGGGCGGTTGAGCCGGTTTAGCGCGAGCCTTGATCAGGATCACGCCGAGGACGCCGAGCAGGATGAGGATGGCGATGGCGATCACCGCCATGTACACCGTCTCAGGGGTGAATAGTGGCGGTGGGGGTGGCGGTCTCTCAGCGATCGTTGGGTCTAGAATGTACGCTACCACTGAAGCTGTGATGGCGGCTTTCTTGGCCTCCTCTCCCCCGCTTAAGCCTCCCCAGACGAGAAGCCCCCTCCCAACCTTCCAAGCGGCCATGGCGTAGAAAGGTAGCCCATCCCAGCTCTTCACGTCCTCCGGCACCTTGTAGAAGAACCAGGCTGGTGTCGCGTTGGTGGCAAAAGCTCTCGCAGCCCCGATGGTTTCGGGGACGGCCATGCCCAGCGTGGGCATGGTGACGGCCATGACTTTTCTACCGAGGTCGGAGACCCTCGCTGTAGCGTCGCACCACGGGTTGATTGGCGGAAGGCCCATGGCCCTCCTGAACGCGGAGACGCTGGGTCCATCAACGGTGTTGGTGTAGCCAACGGTCTTCTCGTTCCCGATGAGCCACGTGGTCAAGCCGATGGGGACCACGAGAACCCAGCCCTTCTCCCTCAGGTTCCTAGCCAGGTCGAGGTAGAAGGCCGTGTAGTTGTCGCCGTACTTGGTCGGGATTGGCATCACCTCGCCGTGGCAGTTAACGACCACGATGTTCTCGGGTGCTTGATCGACAAGCCTCTCCCAATCATCAATGCTCTTTACCACCTCGAAGCCGATCCCGAGGCTCTTCAAGTGGGTTGAGAGGTAGCTTGCAAACAGGTCTTTGCTCACCCAGCTGTCTCCAGCCTCCCGCACGTAGAGCAGGTACACTTTCGTCGCCTGGGCGAGCAGGGGTGCAGCGGGTCCCAGCGCGTAAGAGGTGGACAGGGCGGCTAGTAGCGCTGAGCTAGGCACAACGAGCAGGGGGAGGAGGGCGAGCACGACCAGATGGATCCTCACTCCGCCCACCCTATGGCACGAAGAACGCGTAGAACTTCGGCAGCACTCCGAGGAACAAGTCGTAGAAGCCGCCGATGATGTAGCCCGCTCCCAAGCCCCAGCAGAGGCCTGCAGCCACGTAGGAGGCGTACTCCTCGTACCTCCTAGCGCCGAAGATCCTGATGCCCAGGTACTTGGCGATGAGAGCGACGAGGGCGGCAAGCCATATGAACTCGACGAGCCATAAGGTCATTGCCACGGCGGTTGGGTTGATCATGAACCAGGCGAACCTCATCCTGAGGAAGTAGATCGCGAAAACTAGGAGGATGCCGAGCAGTGCCATTACGCCGTGCTGCCAGAACGGTATCTCCAGCAGAGAGCTGAAGTGCGTGAGACCGCGGACCCCCTGGTTGAGAGCAACGTCAACCGGCCAGCCGTAGGTACCCTCATTCAGCTTGACGTAGCCTCCGCCGTGGTACAGCCACCACACGTCGAAGATGAAGGCGACAGGCCAACCGACGACTGCGATGGCGAACAGCGCTAGCATCACATCCCTCAAGTTGACGTTAAGGTCGCGAGCCCACTTGTAGGTGTGAGCTGTAAAGCCCATGTTCCACGGGTTCTGCCTGTAAGCGGCCCAGCATCCGTGCACGAGCAGCGCCATGTTCTGGATGTAGAGGGCTTGGTTGCTCTGAGCCGGCACGCTGGCCCACGCGCCTATAGAAGCCCCCACCGGCCAGATCAGCAGGTAGTAGGTATCGTGAATAACCGGAGGGTGCCACCAGATTTCGGCGTAGTACCTTACGATGGAGATCTGCCAGAGGATGAAGAGGATGAAGAAGTAGACCATCATTACGGGGTTCGCGCCAGCCGCAGTCCACAAAGCCAGCCAAACGATGAAGAGGCCAGCAAACAAGTAGAGCAGCTGCTTGACCGGGAGCTCGACTCCACCCTTCAAGGCCCTCGCAACTGTACCTCTCGCCTCCCAGAGCGTTAACAATCCTAGACCGAGTGACATGCCGTAGATCGCGAAAGCTGCGAACGGGAACGGAGGCATGTAGCCGTAGTACCAGTTCGCCCACCCCTCGACGCCCGGTGTGTACGGGAGGAAGCCCATCCGAACTCCCAGTGGGACGTAGATGAGGTAGACGATCAGCCAGATGATCACAGGCGTTATAAGGACGTCGTAGGGGAGCAGCGTCATGAGGATCGCCTGGTGGATTATGAAGACAGCGTAGAAGTGACCGCCAGGGAGTACTGCAGCTGTGTTGAACCACGTCTGAAGCGAGAGAGGTATCTCGCCCCAGAGGAACGCTCCGAGCACGGGAACCACGGGTAGAACCTCCATTAGCAGTGGGATCATAGATAGGAAGAGGGCTCCAACGACGAAGGATACCCAGAAGATCCTCATCCTCGTATCGGTTAGGTCGAAGAGCTTCGACCTGGCTTTACCTCCAACCTCAACCCACGTGCCAGCGTTCGTGAGAAGGACGGTGGCTGGGACGCTCATCGGGTAGACGAGCCTCTCGACTTCAACCGTCTGGGGGCCGATCACGGTGTAGACGAGGATTACGATGATGAGGGTTGTAACGATCAGCCAGAGGCTCCAGAACGCGATGGGCGCCATCCACGGCCCCCAGTTGATCACCTCGCCGGGCATCAAGCCCCTCCAGATCTTGTCCAGCTCGGTTAGATCCTTGGGAGCTATAAGTGAGGGCGTGAGATCCCAAGTGTACGTCCTCAGCGCGGGCTCCCTCAACCCTCTGATGAGGAAGGACCAGATCGGGTACAGCATCTCATGCCAGTTTTCGCCGCCTGCGCCCGTTATCATGAAGGCTTTGCCGGCCGCGTACCAGAACGGGAGGAGGAGTATAAGCTGCTGGCCGGGGCTGAGCCTCAGCTTGGGGCTGAGCATCCCCAGCAGCTGCATGATGAGGACGATGTAGAAGGCTCCGATGAACCAGCCAGTGTAAGTCCACATCTTCGTAGTCAGCGACCTAAACCAGATAGTGAAGATCTCGCTGCCGATCGTGAGGATAATCACAGTCACCAGGAGCGGGGGCGTTAAAACGCGAACCCGCTCAACCTTAGCCTCGGCAGGTCTTTCCTGCCCCATCATATTCATGAAATACTGTCTCCCTTATAAACATTTCCTCTTACTTTATAATTCATTCACCATCATAATGAATTTGTGAATAAATTTAAATACGTTTAGCTTCTCGCATGTACTTGCTTTTCTCTTTTCCGGGAAGCGAAACCCAGAGGAGAAGCTGCTTCCTCAAGTCGTCGAGGTAGTAGATGTTGGAGCTCGTCCACACGGCTCTCGACCCCCCGAGGAAGCGGGCCGCAACTGCTACGCTGTACCTCCGGCCCGGCTGCTCAATAACCTTGATCGAGACCTCCTGCTCTGTCCCGCTCTCAGTGGGAGTGAGTAGGACTCTCAGCTTGAGCTCGAGGTTAGAAGCATCGATTTCGCCTACGCTAACAATTCTGTGGCTAGGCTTGTAGTAGCCCGCTCCGAGGTAGTACTCCTTAAGGTAGTTGAGCAGACCGAGAGCCTCCTCCCTCGAGATCAGCCTGAGCGGGAAGGTGAGCTCCCAGACGTCCCCCCTCGGCTTTGTCGGCGGCTTCCAAACCCTCTCGAGGGAGGGAGTGATCAGCTGCGCGGCTTTGATCGCCGGGTACGCTGAGGCAGCTGCGCAGACAGCGACGATCGCAGCCATCGCGAGCGCCACCGAAGCTGATGCATAGTTGAACACAAAGGTCTCCGGTAGGAGGCCTGCGGCCATGAACCAGCGTGACGCCATCCACCCGGCCATGTAGCCAACGAATGCTCCGATGAAGCCGTAGACGAGGAACTCAACGAGGTACATCAGGGCTGCACCGCGCGGTGAGAGGCCGAGCGAGGAGTACACGTAGAGCTCCCTCGTCCTCTCGTAAACCGCGGCGAGCAGCGTCGCCACCACGTTGATGCCGCCCAGCACCAGCAGCGGGCCGACGGATTCCCAGCCGAGGAAGGCGTAGCCGAAGAGCCTGCTCGTGGAGTAGGAGGTCCCGTTCACGTAAGCGTAGACACCAGCGTCCAGCACGTGGGACAGATTTCCGGCCAGGTTCAGCAGGTCGCTGCTGCTAGCGCCGGGCATTACCACGCTGACGCTGTTGATGAACGCTCCCAGCTTGGCGGCGAAACTGCCGCTGACTATCAGCACGCGGTCCCAGGAGAGAGGTGTGGGGGATATCTGGCCTCCCCCGAAGGTGAAGCCGTAGAGGACGTTCGAGTAGGTTGGGTCGATCGGCACGTAGTAGTACCCGTCGGGGTCGCGCGGCAAGCCTAGCAGCGCTTCGTCACTTAGGACGCCCACGACGACCAGCTTGAAACCCATGAACTCCACCGCATCGCCCACGCTCACGTTTAGCAGCCTGGCTTGCGATGAAGTCAGGAGGCAGGCGTAAACCTGGCCCCTCCCGAGGGTCGAGCCGCTCTCCAGGGCTCCGCGAAGAAGGGCTTCGGCTTCAATGGGTTCGAGGCCCAACACCGCTTGGACCGCGAGACTACCCCTTTCACTGACGACTAACCCGTACGGGCCAACCTTGTTGACCGAGACTGGGTAGTACCACAGCCTTGGGGCCACGCTACCGGTGGGTGCCAGCCCCTTCACAGCTTCAACTGTGAATGGACTGAGTACGTCTAGCAGGACGCCGAACCCCCTTCTCACCAGGACACCCTCGTAGGGGGCTTGGGCCGCCCTAGCCGATGTAGACACGTAGACGGTGGGGGAGGTCGAGGTGAGCGCAACCACGGCGGTCGCAACGGCGATTATTGTCAGCAGCGTGAGGGTTGTCCTGAGCGGCCTCCTCCTCATGTTCTCCAAGCTCGTCGAGATGGCCAAGAGAGCTGCAGCCGCCTCTTCCCTCCTGAACTCGTGGGCTCCGATCCTCGATTCGGCGTAGGAGAGCAGCGCGCTCGAAGTTTCGCTGAAGAAGACGTAGAAGAGCAGCAAGGTGACCAGCAGGATCGCCACGGCCATCACCGCCATCGCGGAGTTCGCGAGAACGCTGAGCGCTGGGTGCGCGAGCGAGAAGAGGAGCACGGCTGCAGCGCCGATCGCCAGCGTGGACAGGATCCTCCGCATGCCCTCCCCGTGCACCAGTAGGCGCTCCAGGAAGAAGGCTGAGGGTAGGAAGAGGAAGAGCATGAGCACGGCTGTCCTCCCAATCTCGTCGTAGAGGGGCATGACCTCGTCTGAGTAGAAGCGGGCGGCGTACGATAGGGCGAGGAGCGAGTACCTGTAGGCCTCCGCGTACCTGTGCTCCCGGTAGGCCTCTAGGGCGCGCTGGATGTACTCGCCAGCCCTCGCCTCGTAGACCTCAGCGCTCAACCTCCTCACCATCCTACCCCTGAGCTGCTCGTACCTGTACCTCGCCGTTCGGTAAAGGTCGATCGCGTACGCGAGAGCCGGCCTCGAGATTACCGTGAAGCCCGGCTCGACCAGCACTCCCACCCCTTCAGGCTCAGCTTCGCTGGAGTTCGCCAGCAGTACGACCGGCCTAGGCTCGAGCGGTGGGTTCTCCGGCTTTGCGGCAACAACGATCCTCGAACCGATTGGCGCTGAGACCAGGACGACCTCGTCCTGCGGTAAACCGTAAACGCCCCAGAACATGGGCTCCGCCCTCGTCCCCACCTCGTAGACTCTAACCTCCCTACCCAGGCTGTACCAAGTCCTGATCCCGCCCATCCTCGGATCGTCGGCAGCCCCCGCCCTGAAGAGGCGCGGTGAAACAAGGTCGGCTAGAACCAGCACCCCACCCTTGAAGACTGGGACGAAGACCGGCATCGGGTCCTGCAGCGCGCCTACAACAAGTGCTGCCGGCTGGACTCCGTAGACGCCGAAATCGACGGTGTAGACGCCGTCGGGGTCGATCCGCACAGCGTCGATCCTCCAGTAGCAGACGCCCTGGGGAGCGAGCCCAACGATCTCAGCGACCCCGTCAGCTCCCGTGAGCGCCAGCGCGGAGGCGAAGGGGTAGTCGTGCGGGTAGCTCCAAACCCTGACGACAGCGTGCTGCACGGGCGTGTACCAGCCGGCTGTGATGTTGAAGGAGGCTACGCTAACCCGGAAGGTTATCAAGCCCCAGAACATGACTCCCGCTGCGCCACCCCCACCCAGCCCCGTGAAGCGCGTGGGTCTCACGCTGGCGGGAGTGAGCCTGACAGCCTCAGCGATCGCGGCGTACAGCACTACAGCGGAAGCCTGGTAGAGCTGGGGTAGGACGTACTCCCAGCGCATGCTAGTGGCGCCGGGAACACCCTCCCAGTTCCTGTAGCTGAACTGGGTCCTTATCGTGAAGCCGGCCATCCCAGCCACAACGAATGGCTCAGTGTCGAGGATGTAGGGGGTCGCCATCGTGCCGCTCCAGCTCCAATCGGGGCCTTCAACAAGGTCGACTTCCCTGACGAGGCCGAGCGTGTCGATCGCGCCCAACAGGTTAGCCGGGATGAGGTTCCTGCGCTGCAGGTAGCCTTTGAGGAAGCTGGAGAGCTGGGTTCCAACGACCTCCTGGATCCAGCTGTACTTCGCCGTGAAGAGTGCCCTGCCCGCACGGTAGAAGTGCCCCATGTAGATGAGGGAGACGCCGGGGAAGTCGTCGGATAGGTCGATTCCCACCACGTACCAGACCACGGTCCTCCCGCTGGTCAGATCGGGGTCCCTCGTGAAGTTCTCAGCTAGAGCCCGGGCGCCAGCCAAGCCCTGCCAGTGGCCGGAGAGGAACGCGATCCACAGCGACCTCTCCAGCTGAGCCTGCCTGGCGATCCTCGCGAGCTCCAGCAGCAGGCCCACGTTCACAGCATCCTGCACGCTGCTCGCCATGGCCGGGACGACGGACCACGCGTCGACACTGGCTACCGCCATGATCGCTTCGCCCTCCCGCCGGCCTGGAACTCTGACCAGGACGTTGTACGCCGTGACAGCCCTCAACTCGAGCTTCGAGTCGATTTCCGCCTCAAACCCCCTCCTGGCCAGCTCGATCAACCTGCGCGCTTCCCCGCCCGACACGTAGAGCCTCACGAAGGGGTAGAAGGCGTACCACTCGAACTTCGTGTAAGCCTCGTACCTATCTCCTCCCCCGGTATCGACGAAGATCACGGCCTTCGCCCCCAGCTTGACCGCGTTCCTCCAGTTACCCAAGCTCGCGAAGTCCATGACGACGATGCTCCCCTCGATCTCCTTCCCCTCGAAGTCCTCCAGCTCCCCCCTACCCACGTAGACCAGCTTGCCGCGAAGCCCTCTGACGCTCCACGTTCCCACGTGCCCGTTCGGCCAGACGCAGTGAGCCCTGATCTCGACGCCCAGCTCGGGCACTCGGATGGTGCTCCCCGCGTCCCATGGAACCAGAACCCGGAAGGGTTGGAGCACTGGTTCAAGCCCGTAGCTCCTCAGCGTGGCTACAATGTACTCCAATGTCCTGTTGTAACCCTCGTAGCCCGTCAGCCTCGACCCGAAGCCCGAGATCGTGGTAGCGTGCCGCTGTACAGCGCTGGGATCCAGCGCGTTGAGCAGGGCTTCAAGCCTCTCGAGCTCCGATGCCTGCGGGGGCTGTGCGAAGAGCAGGGCCTGCGACAGCAGCAGGACTGCGAGCGCAATAATAGGGGTGTTGCGCCGCATCCCCCTCACCACGGCCAGAGCCACGAGGCTTTCGACAGCATTAAGCCTATTATAGCTATTGTAGCCGCCAACCCCTCCCCTATCAAAGTCCCGGCGACAATCGCGTAGCGGGCCTGCTCCCAGCGCTCCTTAAACCTGCGGCGCAACACCAGCCAGCCGAGCGCTGAGCCGGTGAACATCGGTATCGCCGTTACGGGGGGAGTGAAGAGGCCGAGCAGGAGGCCGGAGGAGGAGACCCCAACCTTGAGCAGCTTTGCCAGGGCCTCGACGAGGGCCGCCATCATCACGGCTCCCGCCGCCGAGCCCATCAGTATCCCGGGCTCGATCCTCAACCCCCTTGTGACGAGGAGGGCGTCGATCATCGCCGTCGCCGGCATCGAGATGACGGTGCTCGGGTAAGCGCTGCTCGGTATAGGCGCGATCCTCCACAGCATGTCCAGGGACAGAAGGTTGATGAGAACCCCTAACGCGAAGGCGAGAATCCACACTTTGATGACGTCAGAGGGCTTTGTGCCAGTGAGCAGCGCGGCCTTCATCACTTGAGCGCCACCGCCGGTCATAGAGCCTGCGATGACGGGCGGGTAGACGAAGGCGGAGTACGCCTCCCTCGGGGAGAGGTGCTGCGCGGGCGTCAGGTAGACGATCGTGTGCCAGAGGAACGGTGGTGAGGAGAAGGAGGCTCCGCTCTCACCGACGACAGAGGCGGAAACAAAGCCCATCAGAGTGCCGACCACCAGGGACATCACGAGCGGGATTGCGAGAGGGAAGCCGGGGATCAGGTAGTGGAAGACGGCGACGGAGGTGAGCGTCGCGGCTAGGTAGAGGGCTAGCGCGAGGCGGAGCGGGGGGAAAACGCTCTCCCTGCCGGCCCCTTTGATCGACAGGTAGATGGCCCTAGCCGTTGTACCGAAGGCTCTCCTGTACTTGGCTAGAACGAGGGCTGCGAAGCCGAGCGCGGCGCCGATCTGGATTGGGAGCCAAACTCTGACTTGAGACCTCTGCAGCACCCTGACGAGATCCATCCCCTGGTAGTACTCCATGGCCCACTCCGGGAAAATCACCCTCAGCGAGGGGTTCGTCAGGATGAGGTAGTTGCCGAAGACCCAGACAGCCACCGATGTTGCCAAGGCTACCGAGGAGATCCCCAACGGTACGACCATCCCCCCTACCCAGGCCGTAAGGCTCGTCGCTACACCGATCACAGCCCCGGGCAGGGTTGCGGAAGTTAAACGGGTTAAGTCGATGAAGGGTAGGGGGATTATGGGGAAGCCGAGGAAGGGGCCAAGGTAGAGGATCAGCCCGTAGACGAGCCCCGTGTAGAAGCCGGGCATCAGGTACTTGACCAGCTCGCGGAAGCGCTCGCCGCTGGAGATTGCGGTGACGATCGTTGCGTCGACCTGGGCGAAGGGGAAGGGGAGCTTCTGAACCTCCACAAAAGCGTGAGAGGCGAGTATGACTAGGGAGAGCTCGGCGAGCACAGTAAGGACCATCGCTACCGTCCAGGCGGCGATCGGCTTGACGAGATCCGGCTGGAAGAACGTGCGAACTAGGTACGCCCTTGAGCCGAGGGGTGGGGCCAGCCACTCGGGGACCGCCTCGTACAGGGGGACCCCGCCTATGTAGTAGGAGCGGGCGATAGGGCTCTCAACGAAGTACATCCTGTAGATGATGAGGAAGTAGGAGGTGGATGCGAGGCCCGCGACCGCTGCCACGCCCACGTAGGTGACGAAGACCTCCTGGGGTCTCAGCTCAAAGCCGAGCATTCTCATGATGTAGGCGAAGATCATCAGCATCGCGTACGTGCCGACAACACCCAGCGTGGCGCCCGTAACCAGGTAGAGGTAGGTGCTTGCAGGAACGAAGACGAGAGCGGCCATCGCGACGATTGCCATCGCCCTCCACGTTAAACCGCTCTCAAGGCGTTCAACGCCCACGGCGCGCACCCCACATACGTGCCTTTAAGCTTTTTCAATATGCCTACTATTTAAGGAGGAGGGGAGAGCGAGCATGGCGAGGGACACCGTCATCATCCACCCTCCTTCCACGCTAACCCCCGGAGCTAACCCTTTCGCGATTGCACCCGTCGGGGTCTTCTCGCTGGCAGCGCGTGCTCTAGCGGAGGGCTTCGATGTGGAGATCGTGAACATACCACTCGAGTCCGCCCTCACCGGTAAGCGGTACGCGGATGTGATCAAGGGGCTCGAAGCTGAAGTCTACGCTGTCTCACTACACTGGTTCGTCCACGCGGACGGAGCCCTCAGCACCGTAAGGCTGCTGAAAACCCTCAACCCCTCCGCTAAGGTCGTAGTGGGGGGTATGACGGCCACGCTGTTCGCGCGCGAGGTGGCTGCGAGCGGCGTTGACGCTGTTGTGCTGGGGGAGGGGGAGGAGGCCCTCCTGAAGTACCTCAAGTACGCGATCCGCGGCGTGGAGCCGGAGGATTGGAGGGGCCTTTACGTGAGGGTGGGGAGGAGGTGGATCGATGGGGGCTTGAGCAGCCCCCCGAGCCTCGAGGGGTTGAGGTACGTTGAAGGGCTTAAGGTGATGAGGCACGCTAGAGAGTACCTGCAAGTTGGGCTCCACGGGCCCATCGCGGCCCAACAGCCGCACTTCTGGCTTGCGCTGGCCAGGGGCTGCCTCTTCGACTGCATCTACTGCGGGGGTTCGAGGGAGGGCTACAAGCTAGCGATGGGGAGGTGGGGGTTGGCCTCGAGGAGCCCTGCGCTCGTCGCGAGCGAGCTGGAGGAGCTGGCTTCGATGGGGGTTAGGATCGCTCGACTGACCCACGACCCCCAAATCCTGGGCGAGCGGTGGTGGAAGGCGTTTCACAGGGAGGTTCGTGAGAGGGGGTTGGACCTGAAGGTGTACTGGGAGAGCTTCAGGTTGCCCTCGAAACCCCTCCTCGAGGAGGCCTCAAGGACTTTCGCGGCCCTCGACGTCGCAGTATCGCCGGAAACCGCAAGCGAGGAGGTGCGCTTCAGAGCTAAGAGGTACTTCACGAACGCGGCGCTCGAGAAGGCTCTAGCAGCGGCCGAAAAGGTGGGAGCACTCGTGGAGGTTTTCTTCCTCCTAGGTCTACCCGGTGAAACCGAGAGGAGCGCGCTGGACATCCCGAGATTCGCAGCCAAGCTGCTCGAGGGCAAGCGGTGCACCGCAATCTACCCGTTGATCCCCTACACCATCGACCCCAACTCCCCGATGGCTCTGCACCCCGACGAGTACGGGGTGAAGGTTCTCTTCAAGAGGTTGAGCGACTACGCGAGAGCCGCTAGGGGCACGAGGGCGGTCGACTTCATCGGCCACGAGACGAGGGAGCTGAGCCGGAGGAAGCTCGGGGAGCTCATCGAGCGTGTAAACGCGGAGTTGGCCGCGATCCAGCGGAGCGAAGCCCTGGAGCTGAAGGTGGAGTTTGAGGAGAAACCCTAATCAACCCCGTAGAGACTAGCCTGCGGCCCTGCATGGGTCGGATCTCCTGCCTCGCTGTAGACCTCGACGGGACTCTAACGGACGAGAAGGGCGTCATCCGCCACGAAGTGGTCAGAGCATTGGAGATGCTGAGAGAGCGGGGCGTTAGCGTGCTGATCGTCTCGGGGGCCTCCTACCCGGCTGTATCAACGCTGGCCTACTACCTGCCCGTCACTAGGCTGGCTGTCGCCGAGAACGGCGGGGTAGTGGGGTTTAGAGGCGACTATAGGCTCCTAGCACCCATCGAGGACAAAGAGGCGATCCTCAAGATCGTCGGGGAGGAGCTGAACGGCGTGCTCCTCAACAGCTGGCAGAACGAGTTCAGGTTCGTCGACCTAGCCTTCCACCCGCCGCCCAACCTGAGCCGGGAGGAGGCTGTGGAGAGGGCTGCGCGCGTCCTCGAGCCGAGGGGGTTCGAGGTCGTCGATAGCGGCTGGGCGATCCACGTCCACAGGAAGGGGGTCAATAAGGCTCGAGGCCTACTGGAGGCCTGCAGGATGCTGAACATCGACCCATCCCTGGTCGCAGCAGTCGGGGATAGCGAGGTCGACATCCCGATGTTCGAGGTCGCCGGCGTAAGCGTAGCGCTCGCCAACGCTCCCGCTCGGGTTAGGGAGAAGGCCACGTACACGGTGGAAGGCGACTTCTACAGGGGCTTCCTCGAGGCGATCAGGCTCCTCGAGAGGAAGGGCCTCCTCTAAGCATATAAGTGGGATGCATAGAAACCTACACCAGTGAACCTGGATTTAGCCTTCAAGGTTGTAACCGTCAGCGCCTCCGGAGCCCTAGCTCCTGGGCCCCTAACAGCCGCGACAGCCGCCCTGGGGGCTAGAAAGGGCTGGAAAGCCGGGGTCGGGGTAGCGGTGGGCCACACGATCGTCGAGTTCCCCCTCGTCCTCTCCATCGCTTACGGGCTCGGCGGCCTACTCGATAGCCCCGCCTCGAGGCTCCTCCTGGGAGTGGCGGGCGGAGCCTTCATGCTCTTCTTCGGCTACCTCACGCTAACATCCTCCCTGAAGCCCAACCTCGACCCGAAGGAATCTCACAGGATGAGGGGGCCGCTCGCCACCGGGGTTGCTCTCTCGCTCTTCAACCCCTTCTTCATCGTCTGGTGGCTGGGTGTGGGCTCACCCCTGGTAGCTGAAGCCCTTCAGGGCGGGCGAGCCGGCATCCTCGCCTTCTACCTGACGCACGTCTGGCTCGACTACGCTTGGCTAACCATCGTGGCGGCCGCGGGCTCCCTCAGCCGGATGAACACGAAAGCCTACAGGGTGATCCTCGCCGCGCTGGCGCTCCTCGTCGTCTACTTCGGAGCCTCAATGCTCGCCGAAGTAGCCCTGCAGGCTCTGGGAGCGTACGGGTAGAATCCAGTCCGGTGAGCGCGAAGCGGGAGGAGAAGCGCTTTGCCCCCCTTCTGGCCCTTCGATGGCGGAGCGGATTCCATTCTCGCAAACCCGATTTTAGGCCTAAAAGAATTTTTTGAGGGATTGAACACGCACTTCGATCTTGACCTTCAGCCCCCTCTAGGCGCGTGTTGAGGAGGAAGTAGGCATTTAAACGAGTTTTTGGTTGTTGCAAGCGTGAGCAAGCCCTCACCTGTCATGGAGAGGATCTTCGAGAGAGCTAGGCGATACCGATCCAGGATCGTTCTGCCCGAGGCTACTGACGAGAGGATAGCTGCGGCCGCTCGGAGGGCTGCCGACATGAAGGTGGCCACGCCCGTCCTAGTCGGCGAGAGGAGGGTGGTGGAGGAGGTCTACCGGAGGCTGGGGCTGGACCTGGAGGGGGTTGAAGTCGTCGAACCCGACCCGGAGAGCTTGGAATTGTACGCGCGCAGGTACCTGGCCTTGAGGGGTTACGGGGAGGATCGGCTGGGGATGGCTAGGCAGTTGATGAGGAGGGAGCTCTTCTACGCCGCGATGATGGTGCGGGAGGGGGCAGCGGACGGGATGGTTGCGGGAGCCATCAACACGACCGCTAACGTCATACGAGCCTGCGCCCTCACGATCGGCTTCCAGCCGGGCATTTCAACGCCGTCCAGCTTCTTCCTGATGGAGATCCCTGGCTACGCGGGCGGGGAGGATGGGTGCCTCATCTTCGCCGACTGCGCCGTCAACGTGGACCCCACTCCCGAGCAGCTGGCCGAGATCGCGATCGCTACGGCGAGGAGCGCTAGGTGGCTGCTGGGCTGGGAGCCCCGGGTCGCCCTACTGTCCTTCTCCACGAAGGGTAGCGCGTCGCACCCGCTCGTCGACAAGGTCTTGAAGGCGCTGGAGATCGCGCGCTCGAAGGATCCGACGCTCCTCATCGATGGGGAGCTCCAGGCTGACGCGGCGCTGGACCCGGGGGTCGCGAGGAGGAAGGTGAAGGGTGAGAGCCCCGTCGCCGGGAGGGCGAACGTGCTCATATTCCCCGACTTGAACTCCGGCAACATAGCCTACAAGCTGGTGCAGAGGCTGGCTGGGGCTAGAGCCTACGGCCCCATACTCCAGGGCTTCGCGAAGCCGGCCAGCGACCTCTCCCGCGGGGCGACGGTGGAGGACATCGTGGGCGTCATCGCGATCGTCTCGGCCATAGCGGGGGCGGTGAGGGAGGGGTGAAGATCCTCGTCTTGAACAGCGGCAGCTCCACGGTGAAGTTCAGGGTCTACGACTGCGAGGAAGCCCTCGTAGAGCTGGCCGGGGGGATCGTCGAGAGGATCGGGGAGGAAGTCTCGTACGTCGACTACAGGGGCCCGAGGGGCGGGTTGAGGTACGAGGCGAGAATCCGGGACCACGGGGAAGCCCTCCAGCACATCCTCAGGGTCCTCAGCGACCCCAGCTTGGGCGTGATCGCGAGGCCGGAGGAGATCGCAGCCGTCGGCCACCGGGTGGTCCACGGAGGCGAAATGCGCGAATCCTCGGTGATCGACGAGCGGGTGGAGCGGGTCATAGAGGAGTACGCGAGGATGGCCCCCCTCCACAACCCGGCCAACCTGCTGGGCATCAGAGCTGCGAAGAGCGTGTTCCCCCACGCCCTGCACGTAGCCGTCTTCGACACGGCCTTCCACTCCACGCTGCCCGAGGAGGCGTACCTGTACGCGATACCGTACGAGTACTACCTGAAGTACAGGATAAGGCGGTACGGGTTCCACGGCATCAGCCACCGGTACGTGGCCAGGAGGGCGGCTGAGCTACTGGGTATGCCGCTCGAGAAGCTGAAGCTGATCACCTGCCACCTGGGCAGCGGAGCGAGCGTCGCTGCCGTCATGTACGGCAAGTGCGTTGAAACCAGCATGGGGTTGACCCCGCTCGAGGGCCTCGTGATGGGGACGAGGTGCGGGGACATCGACCCCTCCATCTTCTACTTCCTCATGAAGTGGGAGGGGTTGAGCGCGGACGAGGTTTACGACCTCCTCAACAGGAGGAGCGGGCTGCTCGGCCTCTCTGGGATCTCGAACGACGTGAGGGTCCTCCTGCAGGCGAGCGAGAGGGGGGACGAGAGGGCGGCGAGGGCCCTGAAGGTGTTCGCCCACAGGGTGAAGAAGTACATCGGGGCTTACATGGCCGTCATGAACGGAGCCGACGCGATCGTCATGACGGCGGGCATCGGGGAGAGGAGCCCAGCGATGAGGAGGATGATCCTCGAGGGCCTCGAGAACCTGGGGATCATCCTCGACCCCGTGAAGAACGAGCAGCCGGAGCAGCACGGCGGAATCATCAGCAGGGATGATTCGAGGGTGAAGGTGCTCGTCATACCCACCAACGAGGAGCTGGCCATTGCAGAGGAGGCTTTAATGGTTCTCCGCAGAACCCTAAAAAACAAGGCTTAATAGCATAGCCTGTTTTTGACCGGTGATGGGGCATGAGAGTCTGCGTGTTTGAGGATGGGAAGGCCGCGAACTTCCACCCCCTGACGATGACGCGTGCCGTCTACGAGCTCAGGGTCGGCGCCACAACGATCCTCGAGAAGCTCCTAGCAGCCTTCGGGAGGGGGGCTGAGGTCAGCCTCCACGCGAGGGAGTACTTGACCGAGGTGCTGAGGGAGAGGCACCCGAACTTCCTGATCAACCAGCTCCCACCGGACGACGTGCTACTCCTCAACGGCCGCTGGATCCACGCGGGGGAGAAGGTCGACGTAAAGGACGAGTACGTGGGCGTCAGCGGCGGCGAGGTCGTCTTCATCAGGGCGAAGAAGGCGACGCTCGAGAGGTACAGGGGGTTGCCCATCCCGGAGCTGGTCGCAAGGCTGTCCGAGGAGCTGGGTAGGGAGGAGGTTAAGGCGAAGCTGGCCAACTGGCCCTGGGATCTCATCTTCGAGAACCCGGATGCGATAAAGCGCGATTTCGCGAGGCTCGGCAAAGGGGGCGTGCACGGCAAGATTAAGGGGCACATCGAGCTGCTCGGCGAGAAGGAGGACGTCTACATCGCTCCCGGAGCCGTCGTTTACCCCAACGTGGTGATCGACGCGGAGCACGGCCCCGTCATCATCTCCGAGGGGGCCCGCGTATACCCGTTCACCTACATCGAGGGGCCGACCTACATAGGTGAGGAGACCTACATCATGCCCATGGCCCGCCTCAGGGGCGGGATCACGATAGGCCCCGTCTGCAGGGTTGGTGGTGAGGTGGAGGAGTCGATCATCCACGGCTTCAGCAACAAGTACCACGACGGCTTCCTCGGCCACGCTTACGTCGGGGAGTGGGTCAACCTCGGCGCTTTGACGACAAACAGCGACCTGAAGAACGACTACAGCGAGGTTGAAGTCTACATAAACGGGAAGCCCGTCAAGACGGGCAGTCAGAAGGTGGGCAGCTTCATCGGCGACCACACGAAGACCAGCATCGGGACGCTGCTCAACACGGGGGCTGTTGTCGGCGTGATGTGCAACGTGCTAGCCCCCGACATATCGCCCAAGTACATACCCTCCTTCACCTGGTACATCAACGGCAGGCTAAGCAAGGGTCCGGGCTTGCGGAGGATGCTGAGAACGGCAGAGGAGGTTATGAGGAGGAGGGGTAGGACGCTGACGGAGCCGCAGGCCAGGATGCTGAGCCACCTGTACGAGGCAACGCGGGAAGAAAGGGAGCACTACATACAGCTGTACCAGCAGAAGCTGGAAAGGGAGAAAGGGATATAAGATACGCGATGCCCGCGGGTCGAGAGCATGCTATCCGAGAGGGAGATCGAGGCTAGGGTGAAGGAGATCATCGCCAGGATCTACAGGGTTAAGCCCGAGGAGCTGAAGCCTGAAACCCGCTTCATAGACGACCTGGGTGCCGACTCGATAACCACGATAGAGCTCGTCGCTGAGATCGAGGACGCCTTCGGCATAGAGGTCCCCGACGAGGACGTGGAGAAGAACCAGACCGTCGGCCAAGCGATCGCCTACGTGATCGAGAAGCTGAGGGCCTCGGGCAGGGTGAAGGCGGGCTAAGCCTCGAGCACGACGACAGCGACCGCGTACTCGCTCGTGTGGGATAGGCTGACGAGGACGGATCGTGCGCCTTTTTCCCTCAATGCTTCCGCAGCTCTACCCCTGGCTGTAAGCTGAGGGGGTGAGCCGAGCACTTCAACGTCCTTGAACGGTATCAGCCAGGCCCTCTCAAACCCCAAGGCCTTCGCGAACGCCTCCTTTGCGCAGAAGCGCGCGGCAACGTGAGGGTAGGGATCGGCTCTACCGAAGCAGTACCTCTCCTCGTTCTCGGTCAAAACCCTCTTCACGACTCTTAGGAAAACCTCCCTCCTCATCCTCCTAAACCGATCCACCGATTCGATGTCAACCCCCAGCCCCACTATCACGCGCAACCCCCTCCACCCGCTCGAGAACGCTTATATCTGGTATCGCTATGAAGCCTCGTGGCCGAGAAGAGGAAAGGCGAGTTTATGGGGAAGGAGTTGGCCGAGGGACCCGACGCGGTTCTCCGCACGCTCCGCGAAGCCGCCGACCAGGTGGCTTCCGCGGCAAACCTCCTCACCGACCTCGAGGCGAAGGGGGTTACAAGCGGGTTCATCATCGGGAGCGGCACGAGCTTCCACGCCAGCCTAT
>JAVYQJ010000016.1 GCA_038731975.1 Thermofilaceae archaeon
GCGTTGAGGACTGGTACGAGTTCTACTGGAAGGTGGGCGAAAGGCTGATCAAGGTCGAGTACGTAACGCGGGGCGACCCGGTGGAAGCCCAGCGGGAGCTCATCGCCTCTCTGGCCCCCAACCTGCAAGTGGGGGGCATGCCCGTCGGCGTCTCGGAGGCCGAGAGCGCGGCGAAGGCCCACCTCAGCTGGATCAGGAGGGCCTTCGAGCAGGCGCTGAACCGGGCCTTCAGGGAGGGTGGGCCGTGAGGGTCGGCTACGTCATATCCAGGAGGCCGCCCACCAACTCCAGCTTCGAGTTCGAGCTCGAGGAGCCGGGCAGCGTCGCGGTGGGGGACTTCGTCGAGGTCCCCCTGGATAGGGGGGCTCTACTCGCCAGGGTCGCGAAAGCCTACGTGGAGAACCAGCTGCTCTCGAGCCCCGGGCTCGTCAGGGAGCACTCGCTCTACGGGCTCAAGCTGCCCAGCAGAGCCGCCCTGGAGACCTCCGAGGTCCACGTGGCCAGGGCCGAGGCGGTCGGCATCGTGGCTGAGGACGGCATCCACCCTCCGAGCACCCCACCCACCCCCGGCTCCCCCGTGTACACGGCGGCCGGCACCTCCCTCGCCAGGCTCCTCGGCTTCGTGGAGGGAGGGGTTAGGCTGGGGCGCGTCTGGAGGAGCGGGGTTGAAGCGGTGCTGGACGCGGAGCTTCTGCTGAAGCACCACGTTGCGGTTCTGGGGGCGACGGGCTCGGGGAAGTCCTACACGTGCGGAGTGCTGGCCGAGGAGGTTCTGGAGCTCGGGCTCCCCCTCGTCGTCCTCGACCCCCACGGCGAGTACGCGACCCTCTCCGAGCGCTACAGGGTGAGGCGCCTGCGGGCCGACCGGGTCGCCATCCCGCCCGGGGAGGTTTCGCCGGACGCGATAGCCGAGGCCACCGAGATGAGCGACGTGCAGAGGGACCTGCTCTACCTGGCCTGGCAGGAGGCCGAGGGCCCCTACCTCGAGGACCTCGAGGAGGCGGTGAGGAGGGTTACGGCTCAGTTCCGTTTCAGGGACGAGACACTGATCGCGCTGGTGAGGAGGCTCAGGGTCCTCAAGGCCTACGGCGCCTTCACTGGGAAGGGCGAGCGGCTCGAGCTGGCCGAGGGCGAGGCGCTCATCATCGACGTGGGGCTCGGGATGCCGGAGCACGTAACGAGGGCGCTGGCCGGCTCCATCGTCTGGCGCCTCTTCGAGGCGAGGAAGCTGGGCGACGCGCCGCCCTTCGCCCTGATCGTCGACGAGGCCCAACGCTTCCTGCCCGTCGACGAGGAAACGTTCTCGAGGACGGCGCTCCGGACGGTTGCTAGGGAGGGGAGGAAGTTCGGGGCCTCCCTCACCATCGCCAGCCAGAGGGTCGTGGGCCTCGACAAGGACGTGCTCAGCCAGTGCGGGACGAAGATCCTCCTGCGTATGGACAGCCCAACCGACCTGGCGATGCTCAAGCCCGCCCTGGGGAGCTACGCGAAGCTCCTCCCCCACCTGCCCACCGGCGTGGCGCTCGTGACCGGCGTCTCCGCCCGCTACCCAGTCCTCGTCGAGGTTAGAGGGAGGAAGACCACCCACGGAGGCTCCGGAGTCAAGCTCCGGGTAAAGGCGCCGAGCGGAGGCACAGGCTAGAACGCCACGACAATCGATTCTCCCGCGCGCTGGAGCGGGCTTCAAGCTCTCGCAGCCCCATCAGGCGGTGAGCTCGTCGGGCGACACCAGCGTATCCCTCAACCCGATCCTGCGGACGAACTCCTTCAGCTCCCTGTCGAGCGTGAGGAACCTCAAGTTGTAGCGGACTGAGGCGGCGTAGAGGATGTTGTCGATCATGTCCCTGTGGCCGAGCGCGTACAACCTGGCAGCCTCCGCGAAGACCCAAGCGTCCTCCCTAACCTCCCGGTAGACCCCGCTCTCCAGGATGCTCGTAAGCCCCTCGCTGAGGGCCTCGCGAGCCTCCGGGCTCGAAAGCCTCCTGGCAGCAACCCAGAGAGCCTCCAGGATGCTGAAGCGCGAGTAGTAGACCTCCAGGCCTGAGTCGGCGAGAGCCCTCAAGCCCCTGAGAACCTCCCCTCCCACGTCGATCCCGAGGGTCGGGAGGATGAAGGACGTGTCAAGCAGAACCCCCGTACCTCGCCTGCTCCTCAAGGCTCACCGCCTCAACCTCCTCCGGGCTCACGGAGGCGAACTTCCTGCCCGCCAGGGCCAGCCGGATGGGGTCGCGGACCAGCTCCAGCACGATCCTCCCCCCCTCAACCCTGATCAGCAGGCCATCCCCCTCCCGCAGCCCCACGGCTTCAACCACGGCCCTCGGGAGGTACACGGCGTACTTCCTCCCCACGCGAGCCCTAAAGACCACAGCCACCAACCCGCACCAGGCTAAAGGGCTCCCACCAGGTTATAAGAATTTAGTCAGGTTAATAGGCCGAAACCAGGCTAGGGTGGGTGAGCGAAGCCGGTGGCTTCAAACCCGCGATCAGGCCGGGGCTGCCCGCGGCTGCAGTAGACCTCGACGCCATCGTAGGGTAGGCCTGAGTGGGTGATGAACACCCTGTCCCTGTAGCTGGGCTGGTAGCCGTCCCTGTACCTCAGGATCACCCGCTCCCTCGCGGCCCTCCGGAACTCCCTGTCCTCCAGGAGCTCCTCCCAGCGCTCCCGCAATTCCCTCTCCCGCTCCCTGGCCTCGCGCTCCAGCTCCCTGAAGCTGCACCACCGCTCCAGCTTGCCGCAAGCCTCCGCCGCGAGGAGGCACTTGAGGAGGTTGTTCTCCTCGTTGCTGAGGAGGTACTCGACGTGCGGCGCCGTAGGCTTTAAGTGCTGCTCAGCGAAGCTCCAGAGGTCCGACAGCCTGTAGCCCCTCCTACCCCCCACCTCAACAGGCCGGTAGCGCTCCACGGCCTCGAGCAGGGCCTCCGCGGCCGAGTAAGCCTCGAGCAGCACCTCCAGCGTCCGCCACCTCCCCTCGCTGATGAGGCACGCCGTGTCCACGGTGACCTCACCCCCCTCCTCAGCGAGCCTGGCACCTCTCAAGGCCTCCGCGACGGCACCGATCAGCTCGTCCACCACCTCCCTGAGCCTCGGCAGCTGGGCGCGCCCCAGCAGCCTGGGCGCGTAGTCGAGGGCTACCAGCGGGAAGCCGAAGCTGGCCGCGTACCACAGGCTCTCGAAAACCTCCCTGGCGCCGGAGAGCCTCTCACCAAGCTCCCGGAGGCCTCCCGCAACCCCCCTGAAGTCTACCGAGAGGAGCGTCTGCGGCTGCTGGAGGAGGTCCAGCACGTCGTGGAGCAGCCTCCTCCCCCGCCCCGCCTCAGGGTTGGGGAACTGGTAGAAGCCCGGGTCCAGCACCATCTCGTGCACCGCGAGCTCAACGAGCCCACCCTCAGGGCCGGGGAAGGGGTCGGAGTTCAGGATCCTCAAGCGCAAGTCCTTGAGCTTGAACCTGAGGACCCTGAGCGCCGCCAGAACGGCGACCAGCGCCGTGCTCGGCATGTAGTTGACGCCGTGGGTGAGGTCCAGCCAGACCTCGTCAACCCCGCCCGCGTCGAGAACCTTCTTCAGCACGTGGAGGAGAACCACGCTCTTGTAGAGCTGCAGCGAGCCCCTGAAGACCAACCAGCGATCCTTGAGCCTGAAGCGGCCGAACCCCGGGCACACCAGAACCTCAACCGAGCCCTTCAGCCACCCCCTCACCCCCTCGTCGAGAGACTCCTCCTCAACTTCGAAGGCGTCAACGAACTCGCCGTAAACCTTCTCAACCCAGCACCTAACCTCACGCTCCAACTCCCCCCAAGTTCCCGGCAGCGAGCCAGCCCGGAGGCCGGGCGAAGCGTAGAGCGTGTCAGGAACGAGGATGAGCGCCCTCGCGCCGCGGCCAGCCCCATAGAGGATCAGCGGCAGAGCACTCCTAGCCCTACCCGCGAGCTCGCGAAACCTGTACCTAACCCCCGCCCACCGCGAAGGGTCACCCCACGTCGAAACTATCAGAACACCGCCGGACACCACCCGTCAAATGCAGTGGACACAAGGGTTATTTCTGGGCAACGCTGAAACAAGCGGCCACCCCACTGCAGAGACCACCAAGCTCCCAGCAGCAGCGCGGACACGAAACCAGTATATAAACCGGGTAACCAGCTCGCATTAAGCATCTCCACAGAGCAGCAAACAATGAAGGGGAACGCGAGCCAGCCCGCACGCTAGCGCAAGGCGGTAAAGACCCCCAGTCGCTGGAGTAATCCGTCATCTATCGTGCTTTCATCCCTAAGAAGAAGGGGTCAGCAGCATACATATTTGGAACCCATTTGTCTGAAAATCGATGAAAAGAGAGAAAGAAACGATGAGAGGAGAGGATGTAGAGAACTTCATTAATAAGGTAAAGCGGTCGCCTTCAACGCTGCTCTGCGGATGTAGGAAGTACCATGAGATAGAGCAGAGGGACATCCCATACGTGGTCTCATGGTATTTAATGCGTAACACCGAAAATCCCCACTTTGTACTTGCTGGGGCAAAAACAATGGTGCTTACCTGGAACGCGATGTACTATCAATGGTTGCCGACAGATGTTAAAGCTAACCTAGAGAAGGATATCATGGACTCCTACTATGCGTGCAAGCCCTACTTAGATTATTTTCGATCGAAAAACCTTGCTCAATTGAGTAGGAAAGATATTGAGAAAATAGGCGATATTTTCTACACCTTCTCATCGAAAAAGTCGATAGGATTTACGGGTGCCTCCAAAATTTTGCATTTGATCAACCCTAACGTGTTTATGATGTGGGACGCGGGCATCCGAGGTGCCTATCATAAGCTGCACAGAGAGAAAAAACATGGGGATAGAGAGTGCTACATCGAGTTTATGTGCCAGTCTCAGGAAATAGCTCGGGAGCTGCTGAAAATCACGAATGAGGATGAATTATGGAAAGAGCATTTATCCTTTGTCGTCGACAGGGACTTCGTCCAGGCGTTTTCATTCCGCGAGTCTATATTGAAGATGTTGGATGAATGCAACTACGTGAAGTTCACTAGGAATTTTGATTTCGACTGCGACATGCCGTAGAGCGCAGAACCCGTTAGCAAGGCCTTGAAGGAGTCAAACCTGGCAAGGCTCACCCAGCTCAGCATGCCTCGCTTAGAGGTTGTGATGTTTCGAAGTTGAGTTTCGAGAACTACACAGAGGAGCGTCAGTGTGGCAAAAGACGCGCCCCCGATCACGCGTGTCAAGATCAGAAAAATTCGAGGAAACCCATCATGTGTAGCATAAACTCGGGAGCTAGGAATGCGATATGGGGCTACGATACCATGTACTACTGGGCATCGCAGCGGAGTCGGGCGTTTTCGCTCGATAGGCTGCGGGTTGCGGAGGCTAGCCGAGGGCTCTGCAGAGGGTGCTGTAGGCGCAGTAGCCGCAGCGGGGTCCCCTGAGCGGGGCTGGTGGCAGCTGCGCGGCGACCATCCTCCAGAGCCCGCGGGCCAGCGACTCGACGTACCGGCGGGTGGCGGGCGTGACCCTCTCCTCCACCGGGCCGTTGGAGCCGACGACGATGACGCTCGCGAGGGTGAGCCTCATCGTCTCCTCCGCGCAGAGGCCGTAGGCGACGGCTTGCGCGAGCACGTGCCTCAGCCTGCCCCTCAGTGCCCTCCGGGAGACGGGGGTTAGGGCTTTCACTTCCACAGCCTTGAAGAGGCGCCCGTTGATTAGCAGCGCGTCCGCGAAGCCGTAAAGCCCCAGCCGCCTGCTGGCGACCCTCACGCATCTCTCAACCCTCCAGCCCTCCGGCGCCAGGTGGGCGAGCTGAACGTCCAAGCGCTGTGCGGCGCGCATCGACTCGGTCACGTAGTCCCTCTCGACGAACAGCTGGAGGTAGGCGTAGCGGGGGCAGTAGGCGTACTCCTTCAGCAGCCTCACGGGGAGCAGGCCGGCCTCGATGAGGCTAGACAGTGGCGTAGGGCCTCACCCCCTCGAGCGGGGCCATCGGGGTTCCCAGCACGAAGGCCTCCCTCACGCTCCTCCCGGGGACGACGAAGACGATGACCGAGTCCGTGGAGGCGTCGATGAGGGGAGCGACGGCCCTCGCCACATCCTTCGCCCTAGCCACCCCTCCCACCCCGACGAAGGCGCTCCTCTGCACCCTCGCCAGACCCATCAGCTTCAGCCTCCTCGCCACCCTCTCCCTGGACTCGTTATCCGAGATGTCGTAGATCACGATCAGCCGCAAGCCTACCACCTCACCCTGTAGGCGGCGTAGACGGGCTCCGAGCCCCTGAGGTAGGAGGCGAGCTGGGCCGCCTTCCGCAGGATGATGCTGTCCAGCGGAGCCTTCGAGGCCCCGTCCCCGTGCGGCCTGGAGAGCGCCTCCAGCACGACCTCCGCCACCGCCCTCCTCGACTCCCTGGTCAGAACCCCGTTCACCACCTCCAGCCTAGGGCTTGAGAAGATGAGGGGCTTGTCCACAGCCACCGGCCTGAACTGCTCGACGAAGTCGTACACCAGCGTCCGGTGCCCGCTCTTGGGAGCGTGCATGAAACCCCCGTAGGGGTCGAGGCCGACCAGGAGCAGGGCCCTCTCGCACCGGTAGTAGAGGATCCCGTACCCGTAGTTGAGGGCCAGGTTGAACGGGTCGCAGGCCGCCGGATCCCTCCCCTCAAACCCGTACTCCCCGGGTAGGAGCCTGGCCACCGCGCGCCAGTAGATGCGCGCAGCCCTCGCCTCGAGCTCCATGAACTCCAGCGCCCCCGCCCTGCAGGACCTGACTTCATCAGCCACCTCAAGGATCCGCTCCGCCTCCAGAGCCGGCCACTCCTCCCTCCTCGACTTCGCCGCGTACCTCAGCACGGCCGCCTGGTTCCTCAGCTTCGCCTCGACGATGCTGCGCACCGCCTCCAAGCCCCTCCCATCCAGCATCGCCCTGTACTGGGCCACCCTGGTCTCAACCGTCTTGTTGATCACCGGCGGGTACAGCCTGGCGACAGGCTCGCCGCGCGGGCCCAGCACCACCACGTCAACGCCCTGCACCGCCAGGAGGCTCAGGGCCGCGCTCGAGAGGGAGGCGGCCCTCGTCGCGACAATCAGCGCGTCGAAGCGGGCCGGGGAAACCTCAACCCGCTCCCCGTCCGCAGCCTGGACCGTGACCACGCCCCTCCTCGCGTAGACTTTACAGGGCTTAGAGACGAACAGCGCCCTCAAGGCAGACACCCCTCCAAGGGCACAGCTGCGGGCAGGAGTCAGCCCGACCCGGGTCGTCGCCGGACTCCACGATCCTCGCGATCTCATCCCTCACGTCCAGCACCCTGCCGCGCAGCTCGTCGTCCACCGTCACCACCCTCCACGAGACCCTCCCCTCCCACGACAGGCTCACCACCACGCCGAAGTTGACCGGCACTAGAGCGGCCGCCTCCAGGGCCATCGCGTAGGCGGCGACAGCCAGCTCCTTCCTCGAGCCGTCCCCGAACACGAAGTCCACCGGCACCACCCCGACCACGAGGTCCGGCTTCACAACGCCGGAGAGGCCGATCGGGCTACCCGGCAGCTCCGGCTCCACAGCCACGGGGAGCCTGCGCCCCCCGAACACCCAGGAGGAGGCGAAGGAGGCGGCGACGTCGAAGGCCTCGGCAGCCCTCCTCCTCAACTGGCCCGTCAAGCCGCGGAGCACACCGGCCTTCCTCGCCGCAAGCTCCTCCATCAGCCTGCCCGGCCTCAGCGCCGCTCGGAAGGGCTCCAGGAAGGCGCTGTGCAGCACAGCCCCCACCCTCAGCAGCTGTCCATCCGGCGGCTTGAGGCCCATCACGCGGGAGAGGTACACGTCCCTCTTCGACGGGCAAGGCGAGGAGAGCTCCGAGACCGTGGGAGTAAAGGAGCGCCTCGGCCCCACGAGATCACCCCTCCAGCCCCGCAGCTCCGCCACCAGCTCCGCGGCCCCCAGAGCCCTAGCCCTCTCCCATACGTAATCTGGCAACATATTTCCTCCATAACAGTTAGTTACAGCCACCTTATAAACATATCCACCCCGGTTTCCGGTGGAAAAACTACCGAAAACGCTTGATAGTTAAGCTCCGATCTAAACCATTAGGGGGCTGCAGCGCTATGAGCAAGGCCTCTAAAACGTCCCCGTTCCGGCGAGTTAAGCCCAATGCTGTTTCCATAAGGAAACTCATTGCCAAACTAATCAATGAGGACAATATTAGCTAACAAACAGCTTTAGCTCCATCTCTGATCGAGAAAACCCCCCTAGGCGCAGTCGCCGAAACTATTCGCCTCAGTCAAAGGAACAGATGACCGCCGAAAAGCGGCACGCCAATCTCTCCCTCAGCCGACTTCGAGCACTGAGATATCGCAGATCCTGTCCTCTAAGTTACTCTTTCCATTCAGAGTTTCGACCCTTTATCGCTCCAAAAGTAAGGATCTTCGCCCCTGCAGGGCTCTTTACGACCGGTTAAGCGAGCTGCGTATCGGGGATCCTGCTGCGAGTGGTCTAGCTAGCGTGCGCTGTAAGCTTCATTCCTAGAGCTATAGCTTCTCTTCACTACAACGAGGCAGCGCCTTCTTCTCTCCTTCCCGCATTTCGTCTTCCTCTACTAGACCTTGCAGTAATCCCATCACATAGGTTAACAATTCCTGTTACCGCCTCAATGGCTGGGGGTAAGAAGCTTCTTGGTCTCCCTACTCTATTGATGACTTCATGAATGTTGTTTACGAAGATTTTAGATCTTAAAATTCCGCTTTTGGTAACTAGTATGTTTGGAAGATCCTTCAAATGCTTGCCAACATCCTTTAGCACGTTGAACTCGCTTGCTATAAGCTCACCTATTTGCTCGAAGCAGCACCTACAAACCTCATGTATAGGCGATGTAATTTCCTCGGGCTTGTAAGAGGTGTAGTCTTGAACCTGATGGTAGTGGTGGAAAGCTATTGGGTAAAGCACAAGTAGACTGATCAACTCCTCCCGGTCTCCATTTTCTCCCTTCAACAAGCTGATGATATTCTCCGTGTGCAGATTAAGATCGAAAGCTTTACACAAAACAATATGAGCATAGAAAGCTGAGACTAGGTAGTGTTGTGGGAATCTTTCGCAAATCCCTTTCAGGCATTCCTCTTGGAATTTCTGAGCAGCTTTGCCTATATCGTGGAGAAGCGCAGCCAGAAGTATACATTCGCGTACCTCAGCTTTTTCGAGGCGGAGAACGTACGAAATTTTCTGCGAAAGAGCATCGGTTTCCCACCGCATCGAAGCCTGCCTGTACGTGTTAATGAGGTGCTCGCATAATAGCTCACACGTGCCGTGGGGTCCCCTGTACGCGAAGCAGCTCATACGCTAATCCCCGAACCGGAAACCTATTCCCTCCTCGTATGCGCCTTCATCGAGGATGTAGCATGTAAGGAGCGGTTCAGCATCCATTGCTACGAGCTTCCGAATAAGTTCCTTACTCATGCGACTGTAATCCCTCTCCTCTTTCGGCGCTTCTTTGCACGTCAGAACTTCGACGCCCAAATATTTTCCCGATTCATCCCTGTAAATACCTACAGCGGCGAAGCCCCTTATCTTATCTTGAAGCCTTCGGAGCAAGCTTAAACCGTAGGTCACCGTCCTATCGACTATCTCGCCCAACTCACTGTCCCGCAAGTCCTCTGGTCTGCCGACAAAGAAGTGAGTGAGCGGCTCCCTCAGCAGCGAGTAGTTCATCTCCTCCTCGAGAGCACTAATGTTTCTAGACGGAAGCATGAAAGCGAAAAAGAGTACCTCGTAAACGTCCACGCCCTCTTCGTGAAGCCTATCTAAACCCTCCTGCAAATCGATTATCCTTTCGTAACCGTACACTTTGCCCCCATCGTTGTAATCGAAGGGTATCCTCCAGTCGATTCGGCTCCCCTCTATATTCGCGCTGCTGACGAAATTCACCAGCCTACGATTACTACCCTCATGGGTTATCAGGTATACTTCTCCCTCCTCCCCAGGGTCCTTTATGCGTCTACACACTCGACCAGCAACCTGGACTAGGGAGAAAGTGTTCGTAGCGTCTCTGAAGGCTGCATCGAAATCCCAGTTCACTCCGGCTTCAACTACAGGCGTTGCAACAACGGCGAATCCGCGTGAACAGCCCCTTTGAAGCTCTTCGATCCTATGCGTGGCGATCGTTCTATCTCTGAGCGTCAACTGGCCATGGATCAGAACAGCGTTAACCTCATCCTTCAGCGCCCGATAACTTTCCATAGCTTTTCGAACGCTATCTCTTACGATGAGAACCCTCTTGCCGGAGTAGACGAGCTCTTTTGCCTTTTCCACTACCTTTTCCTCCTCAGTAAGCTCAGTCTTCCAAGAAATTTTCTTAGCCCAATCCAAGAAGTTAGCATCCTTCAGCACCAAAGTGCGACCTTCCTTTTTCCACTCCTGCCCCAGCGTGAATATCCTTAGCCGTTGGTTGGACCACTCAACCAGCTTCTGCTTGAAGACGCTCCCGAGAGTTGCTGACATCACCACCAGCGGTATTCTCGCGCTCAGAGAGTACTCAATCAGCTTCCTGAGGAAGCATAGCATTTTCCCGGTGCTTTCGTCCTCAGGGTAGCGCAGGATCATATGAGCCTCGTCGAGAAAGACCGATGAGGCAAGGATCCTAGCCCTCAGGATGGCGTAGCGCTTGACGCTTCTGAAACTATCGATGACTGGAACACGCATCATGTTGTAAGCGAATGAGTCTAACGTGGTCACGATCGCTCGGGCATCGAAAGCGGGGCTCTTCTGGGCCTTGATAGACGATCGATTCCCGCTGCCGTACTCCCTGAACATTAAGTCCATGCACATTTGGTAGGCCACATCGCCCTCACCCACACCCATTCTCTCGAATGCCTCCCGGGCTATCTTTAAGCGAGCATCCGATTTCTGCGGATCGAAAGCGGCGAGGTAGAAATTCCTGTAAATATCGCTGATGATTGCTCTCAGCGGAAGGACGTGAATGAGGTTTCTGGAAACCCCTATTTCGTGGAGCTCGCTCGCTAGCAGGGGGACGGACGTAGATTTCCCGTAACCGGGAGGCGCTTCGACAACGATTATCTCAGACGCGTTATAGGAGCCGCGGAGGTACTCCACTACCGAATTGACCAGCTCACCGCTCATACTGCCTCAAGTTATCAGCCTCGACAAATTCATCAACCTCTGAGCGACCTGGTTCCAGTTACCCTTTAAGATTTGACTACCCTCCCGCTGAACTTCAGCTGAAGTTAGTAAGCGAAGCGCGCCGTAGAGGTAGATCGGCTGCCGATAGAAGTGGTACATCGCTAGGCCGTTGGCGAGGTTTTGCACAAGCCCACGGTAGTTGTTGAACCCTTCCGCTGGGCAGTTCATCAGCAGCCGGACTATGGAGCCCGCAGCACCGCTAAGCCCGATCATCTTCACCAGACCCGTTATATCGATGCTGTCGAAGCCCTTAGCCATTACTTTCTGCCCGGAGAGGGCTAGCCGGAGGTACTCGAAGGACGTTGGGTTTTTGAAGATACTCTTCAGCACTTTTAGCCTCGCGGCTCTCACCGCGACAGCGGCTGAAGCCCCGATCAGTATTGGGAGGAATCCCATGTTCGCCTGAGCTAATCTTCGGGTTACGCGGCGGACCAGGGAGTTTACTCTTCCGCTAAGGGGGGCTAGCTGGGGGTGTAGCCTTACCATTACGTAGCCGTACTCCGTTATGCCCTCTTCTCGTCCCCCCACAATGTATGCAAAGGTGAGCAGAGCGCCAATACAAGCAAGCGCAATAACCTCCTCGCTGGCTCTGAAAACGTCCCTTTTCTTACGCCCGGGCCCGCCCACAATTCTTACGTGCTCTGCGAAATCTATCGAGAGAGCTGACGGTAGCGACAAGGTCTTCATACCATGACCCTGGGCACTGATGTAGGTGCTTATAACGTTCAGAGCGTCCTGAAGGGTCATCGACTGATCTTTAGGGCCAAGCGGGAAGGGAGGGCGGTTCGCGAGGCGGCTTTTCACTGCCGGTGACTGCGTGACGTGATTGTGAAGATTCTGGAGCATGCTGATGGCGTTCCCAGCGTTTAAGTCTTGGATTACCATCCCTATAGTTAAGCGTAGAGCTGCATCAGCGAACCAGGCGAACGAGTAACCTTCGAATTCGGCTAGATTACCGATCGTTACAACTGGTGCCCTCCCAGCTCCTCTGGAGCTTGTCTGCCCTCTTCTACCGCCCATGCTCTAGCACCTCACGGGGGACCGGTATGCACAGGAGCTCAGTCGACGTAGCCATGGTCATTACGACGCCTCGCTCGCCTAAGATTACGCTTACGGGCTTCAGTGAAAGTGGGCTTGGAACTACATACTCCTCGTACGGTATACTCCGAGGATCTGAAATGCTCTTTCTGAAATTCTCAGGAGTGAGTCTAGGCAGTCTTTCGATAACACCTGCATCCCTATCATAATCCTGTGCGATGGCCCTGGGGAAGTAGAAGCGCGTTTCGCACTCAGTATCGTCCCGGATGATCTTCGACGCCTCCTCGAAAACAACCTCTTCGACAGAAACCAAACCCTCCTTCCTCCCCACTCTTACGATGCCGTATGCGCACCTAATCAACTCGGGGTCCGTTATTAGGTAGAACGCGTACAGCTGGTCAGCAAGAGTGCACCTCCGTGCAGCGATTGTATAGGCCATTTCAAGTCTACTCCAGTAGTCCTTTCGGAGGTATATGTGCTGGTACACTCGTTCGACGGTTCTGAACGTAACGTAAGTGTAGACCGGTGCGGCAGCGGCATACAGTACCTTTCCCTGCTCTACGAGCTCCACCGCCGGTGAGCAATCGTTAACAAGCTCCATGTAAGAACCGCGCAACCTGAAGTACGGGTAAGCTAGTGCACCAACCAGTGTGGTGGGCGGCGGCAGTAGGAAGGAGTCTGCAGATATCGAAGTTAATGGTACAAAAACCGATATCGGTGAGTGTAGAGAGAGTCTCACGAGGAGGGCGTATACTCGTCTCATCACTTTCCACTTCCCGCTTTAATCCATTCGAGGGTCTTGTCTCTCAGCTTCTCAATCAGTTCCGAGAACGTGCCTACGGCTGTTACGCTGGGATTCGCGGGAGACGCGCCTGAAGGAGTGTACACACCCTCCTTGTCGAAGTAGAATATAGCTACTTCCTCATTGGTATCTTTGAGCAATGAGACGTACCTCTCGGCTCTACTAATAGTGTCTTCAATGTAGTTCCTATTCTTAGATAGCCTGGCTGGGCTCACCATAAAAGGTAGAGGTTTCGAGAGGGCTGCAACGGCTCCAACGATCTCATAAATCGGCAGGTAGCGTGCCTTCTTCGCTCCAAACGTTAACCCTTCGAATAGGCATCCTAACGCCTCATAGGCAACTCGAATTCTCTCACCCTTCTTTTCTCCGTCAAGTGCTTTAAGACTGATCCCTCCCTGAACTTTCTCATAACCCGTACCTATCCTGCCCACATCTATAAACACACTTACAGTGTAGACAGCAGTGCCCGCCTCAACTTGGAAGGGCCTGGGCTGCTGACCAGGCATCGGAGCTCTGACGTGGAACTGCGGGTCAAGGGCCACGTTTGACGACTCGATGTCCGGGAGCATGTAGCTGAAACTGAGAGGGGAGGTTCTCCGAATCGTGACCTCAGGTACGAGGAAACCCGTAAGATCCTCCACGATGCACTGCTCAACAAGCTTCCATTCGCTCAGCGTTTTATCCTCGCTTGTGGCGTGTTTTAGGAAGCCTCCCCTAATCTCGTACTCCCTGCACTCATCACAAACAGGGAGATTCTTCATCTGAGCCAGAGCCACTAGCGTTTTCATGTAGCCGAAGGCTAAAGCCTGGCCCGAGACTGCTGGAGCTATGATCAACCTATAGCCGCGCCCATCGGGGCGGGGCTTCAGTATCGAGGCCGTTCTGTGCCTGCCATAAGCCCCAAGCGCTTCAACCATGTTTAGTGCCTCAACGTCAACCCTCATCCTAACGCTAAGGGATGCGAACACCATAACTCTCACCCACCCGGTACCTGTTGCGTAGCACCACTAACAGCCTGCTGCGAGCCCCCCTCCGTTGCAGACTGCGTCGCCTGAGCCGGCCCTCCAGCTTGCGCACCAGCTCCTTGCACGGCTACCGGTGCCGCAGTTATCGCGATGACAGCCAGTTTCTGCGCCACTCCGGGGTTACGCTCAATCTCCTCGAGGAATTCTTCAACCTCCCTCTGTGGAGGGAGGGGCCACTCCTCTGAGACAGCAATGCGCATCGCATCGTAGAGCGCGATTCGCACCATGTCGGGGTCCAGAGCCCTAGCCATCCTATCTATGGGGCTAAACCTCTTATCCTGCGCAAGCCGCCTGAAAAGCGAGATGAGACCCCCATACTTTTCCTCAAACTTCTTTCTTTCACTACTCATGCGCTTAGTGTACGCTTTATTGATAATTAAGCTTTACGGTAGCTTCAAAAGCATTAAAAAGCATAAGTTGCACTTACAATGCAATGACCCTGTTCGTGGTGACGATAGGCTTCGAGGAGAAGTTCGCGGTGCGCATGATCACGAGGCACGGCCTCGACAGGGGCGACCGCATCCTCCTCGCCACCGGGCCTCCCGCACCCCAGAGCGACCGCGTCATCGGCTTCCTCACCGACTTCGTCACCAGGTACTACGGGTCGGACGTCGGGGTGAAGGTGCTCCACCTCAACCCGGCCGAGGGCTTCGAGAGCATGGTCCAGAGCATCGTCCAGGCCGTCAGGGCAGCAGCCGGGGAGGGGGAGAGGGTCGTCTTCAACCTGAGCGGGGGGATGAGGAGCATCTGCATCGCAGCCCTCCTCGCAGCCCAGCTCCTCGCCTCCAGCGGCGCCAGCGTCGAAGCCGAGCTCGAGACCGAGGACTCCAGCACCCTCCTCAGCGTGCCCACACCCCTCCTCCAGCTCCCCCGCGTCGCGAGGGAGCTCACGCCCGAGAAGATCGAGATCCTCCAGGCCCTATCGAAGCGCGAAGCCACCGTCAAGAAGCTCTCCCAGCAGCTGGGCAGAGACGAGTCCACCCTCGCCCGCCACATCCGCGCCCTCGCCTCCCTCAACCTACTCCAGCCCCAAACCCCGAGACCCACAGCCTACAAAGCCACCCAGCTCGCCCTCCTCATCGCCGAAACCCTCAACCCGAAAAACCGGGGCAAACAGCGGAAAGATAACGGAAAGGTGTGAGAACATTCGGGGCCGGGGGTATTTGAGGGTTTTGGACGGGGGTTGGGAACAACGCGGGGAAAACCGTTCCCAACGGGGAACACGCGGCCGCAACCATACACGGAAAAAGGATGTGCGCATAAAGGGAAAATGAAAGCGGGAGAAAAACAGAAGAACTTAAAAACCCCCACACGAGACACACAACGGACGCAATCAAGAGATAATAGAAAGACACCGATGCGCTCCTTCCCGTCGAGCCCGCTCGCGTTGTAGAAGATCCAGTGACGCAATCAAGAGATAATAGAAAGCGAGCGCCTGCCCGCCCCCTGAGAACGCCGCTCCACGCCACGACGCAATCAAGAGATAATAGAAAGCACGGTTACCGGCACGGGATCCCTGCAGCAGGTGGGATGGGTGGACGCAATCAAGAGATAATAGAAAGTCGAACTCGGTTCTAGCCATGAGGGCCTCGTAGGCGAGGGCGCCGAGACGCAATCAAGAGATAATAGAAAGGTGCCCCTACCCCGCCGCACAGCTGTGTAAACGATCCGGCTCAGGACGCAATCAAGAGATAATAGAAAGGCGCTAGGTTCGGGGGCACGTCCGGACGCGCACGCCTAATACGTGGACGCAATCAAGAGATAATAGAAAGCCTCGGTATCGCCGCTACGTACGATGGGCAGTTGTGCGCGACGCAATCAAGAGATAATAGAAAGTTCCGTTCACAACCGTGCCGTCTAGCAGCTTTATTGTGACGCTCCTCGACGCAATCAAGAGATAATAGAAAGTGGGTAAGGCCGTGGAGGCCGGCGCGAAGCTGCACGAGCTGGACGCAATCAAGAGATAATAGAAAGTTTTCAAAAATGACACATGTGTGGCACATAGGTAGTAACACATATATATCGACGCAATCAAGAGATAATAGAAAGCGTTTTTCGATGCAAGGGCCCAGAACAAAATTGTATACTCGCGACGCAATCAAGAGATAATAGAAAGTTGGTTTCTACTTTCTGGGTCATCACAAACCTAGTATAGCTGACGCAATCAAGAGATAATAGAAAGTTGCAGTAATATCCACTTCTACGTTTACAAATCCCTCAGGTTCAGACGCAATCAAGAGATAATAGAAAGCGGCTGGCGGGCGGCGTCGAAGAGGAGCCTCCTCTTCCACCTCCGACGCAATCAAGAGATAATAGAAAGTCGTCAGAACAGCTGCAACCGTGTCCTTGATCACGGCCTTGAGACGCAATCAAGAGATAATAGAAAGCCCGCAGCATCCAAGGCGTTCCTCATCCAGTCGGGCAACCTCTCCCAGACGCAATCAAGAGATAATAGAAAGTTGCGATATGCGGCGGCAGCCCCGCGTCTATTGCTCTAGACGCAATCAAGAGATAATAGAAAGATGAACATAGGACATTTTTACGTCTTCGCCAGCAGTAACTAAAAGACGCAATCAAGAGATAATAGAAAGTCAACCATACCGCACCATGGAGGAGGCGGTCTAACGCGGGACGCAATCAAGAGATAATAGAAAGGTAGGCTTTTGTCCCCACGGTTTCAGCCTTCTTGTCAAAGACTGACGCAATCAAGAGATAATAGAAAGCGTGACAATCGCAAAGCTATGTCGCGCAAGGATCAGATACGACGCAATCAAGAGATAATAGAAAGCATGCTGTCCAGGCACCGGGGCACCGAAGCCGTCGCCGACGCAATCAAGAGATAATAGAAAGGCATCTGGAACACGATCAGCGGAGCACTGCCGCTCATCGGCGTCGACGCAATCAAGAGATAATAGAAAGGCATTCATCGATGAGGTCTTCAAAGGCTCCTCCGAAAGACGCAATCAAGAGATAATAGAAAGCGTGTAGTTCAGGACCGCGACTGTGTCTGCCAGCTTCGTCCCGTGACGCAATCAAGAGATAATAGAAAGTCTACTACCTCTTGGTTCCACTATGGTCTCAGGGGTGAACGACGCAATCAAGAGATAATAGAAAGGAAGAAGTGAGTAAAGCACTGGCTGACGAGGCCATCTCTAACGACGCAATCAAGAGATAATAGAAAGTTGGCCGTTTACACGGCAAGTAACGAAGTCACCACAGATGCGACGCAATCAAGAGATAATAGAAAGTAGGTGCAGGAAAGTCCACATTGGCGATCAAAATGCTACGACGCAATCAAGAGATAATAGAAAGGGTGGAGAAAGGTTTAGCGCAGCCGCCGAAACCCACCCCACGACGCAATCAAGAGATAATAGAAAGCCGGAATTGGTTTGGATATCGTATGTTGCATTAGCATTCGGAATAGGACGCAATCAAGAGATAATAGAAAGCCACCCCCACGTCTTCCTAATCCCTTTCCTCGCAACAACGTACGACGCAATCAAGAGATAATAGAAAGCACCCATACGTGCGTGCCGTTTATCGTTACATCGTTTGTCCAAAGACGCAATCAAGAGATAATAGAAAGAGGGAGAGGACTGAGCAGATAGCTGCAGAGAGAGGTATCCCGTATGACGCAATCAAGAGATAATAGAAAGCCATGCGTGAAATGACACGTTATCGGCGAACCAGCCATCGCTGTCGTGGACGCAATCAAGAGATAATAGAAAGTTACCATGGTGAGAGAGCACCAGCCGGGCATCCCTACAGACGCAATCAAGAGATAATAGAAAGCATTTTGTAATTTTATTTTAAAAGATTTTCTTGAAAAGAATTTAAGACGCAATCAAGAGATAATAGAAAGGGAGCTACTGGCTGCAGGGCATCCACAGGCCCCTGGTCTCGCGACGCAATCAAGAGATAATAGAAAGGTTCACTGTTACTTCAAGTAATGATAACGATATAATAAAATCCGACGCGATCAAGAGATAATAGAAAGACCGTGTAGAGCACGCTCTCACCGCCGCCGGGCACGGCGACCGGGACGCAATCAAGAGATAATAGAAAGCGTCCGGCTCCCCAACCGGCCATGGTGCCGGAAAAGGCGCAAAGACGCAATCAAGAGATAATAGAAAGAACGACCGGCGAATGGTGGTGTTGGCAGTGGTGTTGGAGACGGGACGCAATCAAGAGATAATAGAAAGTTGCTGCAGTAATAAGCTACGCACAGCCTGACGAACTGTCGACGCAATCAAGAGATAATAGAAAGGTACAGCTTGCGCATCACGTGAAAAAACAATAACGTATAGACGCAATCAAGAGATAATAGAAAGTAGGTATATCTCCCACCCCCCTGGAAAAGAGGGCGTGCTCGACGCAATCAAGAGATAATAGAAAGGACGAGAAGCTGCAGGAGGCGGAGGCGGACAACCCGTAACCCCCGGACGCAATCAAGAGATAATAGAAAGGCGTGACATTATTTCTGCTGCAACGCAATCCGTCGTTGCGACGCAATCAAGAGATAATAGAAAGTAGTGAAGCGCCCCTCTGGCGTTACGTTTACCTACCGTGGACGCAATCAAGAGATAATAGAAAGCCAGTGTGGTACCTAGGCTGACGGCCTGCGATTGCCAGACGCAATCAAGAGATAATAGAAAGCTGAACCACCTCCACCTTTTCCTCCTCAACCTCCTCCGACGCAATCAAGAGATAATAGAAAGCAACGCATCGTAGCAGTCGCATAGAACGTAGTCGTCGACACCGACGCAATCAAGAGATAATAGAAAGTCCTCACCCTCTACAACCACACGCCACTTGGCCATTTACGACGCAATCAAGAGATAATAGAAAGAAGCCCTTATCCACGATATCATGCATGATTCCTTTTGCTGACGCAATCAAGAGATAATAGAAAGCGCGCGCGCCTGTGCGCAGAAAGGGCGGCGATCAGCGCGGCGACGCAATCAAGAGATAATAGAAAGGGCGTTGCACCACAGCTGTGGAAACAGTTAACGTGAAGACGTCCTGACGCAATCAAGAGATAATAGAAAGCCTGTCCCGGGAGGAGGAGGCTGAGGTCAGAGCAGCGTGACGCAATCAAGAGATAATAGAAAGCGCCCAAGACCCCGCCACCACCGCCCCCACCGAAGGTGGCGCCAGACGCAATCAAGAGATAATAGAAAGCTTCGCCTTCAGGTAGAGGGCGTTCGGCAGGGTGATGTGGAGACGCAATCAAGAGATAATAGAAAGGCCTGGGCGGTGTGCTCCACGCTGTGCCATCCTCCTTGGAGACGCAATCAAGAGATAATAGAAAGGGGCCAAGGCGGCACGCGGCACGCGGCCGCGCGAGACCCGCGACGCAATCAAGAGATAATAGAAAGTTAGCAGCCCATGCGAGCCTCTCACGCCACGTTAAGACCCTCTGACGCAATCAAGAGATAATAGAAAGTCATGTAAAATTGATGTAATTTAAACAAGAAGGTTAAATCAAGACGCAATCAAGAGATAATAGAAAGCCCCCTCAGGAACGGCTCGAGGAGGCCCGGCGGGACGTGACGCAATCAAGAGATAATAGAAAGGGAAAAAATCGACGTGCTTGCTGCAACTATGTCGTGCTCGAGACGCAATCAAGAGATAATAGAAAGGCCTTCACCCTCGTCAGGGTCAGGTGGACGATATCGGGGACGACGCAATCAAGAGATAATAGAAAGCCAATCGAGCTTTGGCCTATAGAATGCCAATTTACCTAATACGTGACGCAATCAAGAGATAATAGAAAGCCACGAGCTGCGGCTTTGATTAGGAAAAAGTTCACATGTCCGACGCAATCAAGAGATAATAGAAAGAACCATATTCCGTTTTTGAAATGCTCTGCGGCAGCGGCTGACGCAATCAAGAGATAATAGAAAGAGACGGTTCATCGATTGGCTGCTGACAGTCAATAAAGGGACGCAATCAAGAGATAATAGAAAGTATAAATACATAAGTGACATTTACTACGAATCACTACACGAGACGCAATCAAGAGATAATAGAAAGGTCGACCTGTACGGCGGCGAGGAGGCGTGCGAGACCGCGGGCGAGACGCAATCAAGAGATAATAGAAAGAAGCTGGCCGGGCGGCGCTACGTTGTCGTCACCAGCCCGACGCAATCAAGAGATAATAGAAAGAGGACTTCGGGTGGGTTGACCCTGTAGGTCCTCTTCACGGTCTTGGGACGCAATCAAGAGATAATAGAAAGCCTATCGCCGGGCGGCAGCTTCTCGAAGCAGCTGCGGAGCACGAGACGCAATCAAGAGATAATAGAAAGCTGTTGGAAATTCCCACTCACTCATTTTCCTCACCTAATGCTTGGACGCAATCAAGAGATAATAGAAAGCAGCGTGAGCATGGAGGCGAAGAGCTGATATGAGCGCCAGGACGCAATCAAGAGATAATAGAAAGCCACGCGGCCGGCGTCCTCGACGAGGACGAGGTGGAGGAGAGACGCAATCAAGAGATAATAGAAAGCTGCCATCGCCCGAGGCCCTGCTCCCCAGGGTGGAGCTGACGCAATCAAGAGATAATAGAAAGTTTTCACCATTTGTAGGATGTTGGGTCTACCGGCACCCGTGTTCGACGCAATCAAGAGATAATAGAAAGCTCCTTCACGTCCTTCAGGATCCGCTCCCTCTCCTGCGTGGACGCAATCAAGAGATAATAGAAAGCTCGACGCGGTGAAGGAGGGGGGCTGCAGAGCGGTGGTGGGACGCAATCAAGAGATAATAGAAAGCTCGCGTACGCGCTGCCCGGCCCCATGTATATGTTCAACCGACGCAATCAAGAGATAATAGAAAGTCCGCATCCAGTCGAGCCACAAACGGCTATATGTTTCCCCCCGACGCAATCAAGAGATAATAGAAAGATGAGGGATAGAGGGGTTCGCTCTTGATGCGAGACGAAAAAAGAAGACGCAATCAAGAGATAATAGAAAGACCGCGTAGCGGGGCGCAAGCGATTTGAGCAGCTTAGCGACGCAATCAAGAGATAATAGAAAGGCGTAGGTTTGAGGGGATAGCGATGCCGAAGTTCACTGTGAATCGACGCAATCAAGAGATAATAGAAAGTCAGAAATGCGCGGTTCGGAAAGTTAACTGGAAAGTTTTTATGTGACGCAATCAAGAGATAATAGAAAGTTAGAATTTTCAACTCTCACCACTCTCATGACAATATCTCCTTGGACGCAATCAAGAGATAATAGAAAGTGTTATCCGCTGCAGCAAGCGGAGATTCTCCACGTGGATTGTTGACGCAATCAAGAGATAATAGAAAGCACATGATTCTTGAAAATGCTGAGCACAACGGAGAGCAAGGGGTGACGCAATCAAGAGATAATAGAAAGTGGTAGTCAACTACCGCAAAACAACTATACATTGACGCTTTGACGCAATCAAGAGATAATAGAAAGCACTTTTCGTCTGTCGCTCATCACTATCCCCTTTGCGACGCAATCAAGAGATAATAGAAAGGATCTGAACCCTGTGCTCGCCGCCCCCGGTCTTGTAGATGACGAGACGCAATCAAGAGATAATAGAAAGGGAAATTTGTGCGCGTCCATGTACCTGTACAGCACGTAGCGGCCGGTGGACGCAATCAAGAGATAATAGAAAGAAATATGTGTTCTCAGGTGATATCTCGACGGGCATGGCTCACAGCTTTACTATATCGAGACGCAATCAAGAGATAATAGAAAGCACTTTACCACAGCGTTCACCACACGACAAACGATATGTCGGACGCTATCAAGAGATAATAGAAAGTCCGCCAGCAGGCCGCCCAGCCTCCTCTTCGTCATGGGCCCGACGCAATCAAGAGATAATAGAAAGCTCCACACCCAGCCTCTCAGCCAGCCTCTCGAACTCAACCTGACGCAATCAAGAGATAATAGAAAGAAAACGGCGTATACACATACACGTATACCGGCTCCGACTCTGACGCAATCAAGAGATAATAGAAAGGTACTTCTGCGGGTTAGCGTGGAGAGCGTAGAACACCAGCGACGCAATCAAGAGATAATAGAAAGCTCTTCCAGCGTAGAAGGTTCCACGTTCACAACGATTGAGACGCAATCAAGAGATAATAGAAAGCTGGGCAACCTGCTGCTCGGCTGGCTCGCCTCCTGCAGCGGCGGCCTCTGCGGACGCAATCAAGAGATAATAGAAAGAGCAACGAAATCGATTTTTTCATCGAACAACCATTCCCAATCTTGACGCAATCAAGAGATAATAGAAAGGAAGTTGGCTTCAGGGAGATGGGTGGCTTCGCGGGCTACGCCGACCCCGACGCAATCAAGAGATAATAGAAAGAGAGCCGGATTGATCACCCGGCTCCTATAACCGTTTTTCTTTTACGACGCAATCAAGAGATAATAGAAAGAGGTCCGCGCCAGTCACGATCCTGGAGCCCACGCCGGCGACGCAATCAAGAGATAATAGAAAGCCTCAGGGTCGCCGTGTATGCCGCCTACTACGCCCCCCTCTTGACGCAATCAAGAGATAATAGAAAGTCACGGTTTCCGCGGCCTGTACCCACAGCTGCGGGATCCGACGCAATCAAGAGATAATAGAAAGGCCGCACCCCGTGGCACCAGCAATTGCAATATGTTTCGTCCCGACGCAATCAAAAGATAATAGAAAGGGAGGGCGGTGAAGGCGTTCCTACCCAGCTCCATGATGCTCCGACGCAATCAAGAGATAATAGAAAGACCCGGACGTGTCGTTCATGAAAACCGTGAAGCTGAAATACATGGACGCAATCAAGAGATAATAGAAAGAACGTCGGACACGCTTGAAAATTACACAAACAATATGTTTTGACGCAATCAAGAGATAATAGAAAGATTGAAGAGACGTGGGGCTACTCGACTTGGTGATTATCGGGGTCTTCTTCGTACCGTTCTGAGATGTGGCCGTAAGGGGGTGCATGAGCCGTGTGATTGCACGTGATGTGCTGGTCCCGAGCTCAGCCTTCCTCCTAGTGGGGGTGCTGGCATTGCTGTTCGTCTGCCTGTTTGAGCGGGGGAGTGGGCGGATTAAAGTGAACCTCAAGGCGGAGGGGCTGTTACTAATGGCGCTGTTGAGAAGGGTGGTGGGAGGGGTGGTCTGGGCGGGTGGACGCTGGCTGCGGGCGCGGGTCTGGGGCTGCCGCTTGTGCCGCTTCTGGCCGGGGCGGTTTCCGCCTAGGCGGCCGCGTCAGCGATTCTAGCGTCCCTCAGCCTGGCGTCGAGCTTCAGGTACGGGTGGCTCTCAGCCCCCCTCTACGTGGCCCCCACGGCGCTGGTACTCTTGGTCAACCTGGAGCTGCTCAAGCTGGTGGCCTGGTAGACCCTTTCAAACCCCAATTTTCCCCGAGCTTACGGCTGAAGGCTTTTAATCCTCAATTCAGCCTCTTTTCGCGATAGTTGAGCTGGAGCGGGGGATCGAGAGGCGTGTTATACTGGACATCTCAATGGACGTCGATGAGATCGGATTACTCGATGAGTCGGTCTGGAAGGATCTGCCGTTTCCCGAGCAAGCTAGCTTCCCCGACGGTAGGGTCGGCTACTTCATACTCACTGAGGCGGGCTTCCCCTATCTCGCCTACGCGCTCTTCAGCGAGGACGAGCCACGCGACGAGAAGGAGAGGAGTCTGCTGGAGATTAGGTCCATCTGGGTCAACATAACCACGCTGCTGTACAAGAAGCTCCTCCGCCACTACACCTTCACCTACTGGCGCCCCCTGACCTACCACCTGGAGGACGAGATGCGCCGATTCATCGAGTGGGCCGAGAAGCTGACGCTGGAGGACGTTAAGGCGATGCTGGACAAGCTGGAGGAGCTCGAAAAGCAGCAGAAGCCTACGCCCGAGATCGATTACCCGTCGGACGAGGGTTGCCTCAAGAGCATCAAGAACCTAGCTGCATTGCTGTGCTGGCTCCTCGATGAGCGGACAAAGCACTCCAGCATACTTAAGATAGGCGTGACGCCTAGGATTGACGAGCCAGGCGTGGATTGACTGGTTGGGAGGAGTGAGGGCTCGGTATAGGGTGGCTTTGGCGGCCGCGGTCTTACTGTTCATGCTCGCCGAGGCGCCGCTCACCTTCGCCGACCAAGTCTACGGCTGGTGCACCTACAGTACGCCCTACACGGGATGCCGCTTCGGCGGAGGGCTCGGGGACATCAGCGGTATTGGGATTGGAGCCGGCCTGGCGTCCCTCCCCTTTGTGCTAGAGGAGGTTGCGAGGCAGATGCAGCAGCTAGCGCCCACAGTGCAGCAACAGAGCCAGCAGCCGGGCATGCCCACCGGCATCATCCAGCAGCCGAGGCAGGCGGAAGGCGCACAGACCAGTGCCCGGAGTTGACTACCAGCAGCAGGCCTAAATATCTCAGGACAGGCTCGTTCAGCAGAGGAGAGACGCCACCGTAGATAAGTTCAGGGAAGACGCCGCCAAGAGAGGGTGGAAAGTTAAAGAACTAAAGCCGGGTGAAAGGGAGGAAAGAGTAACTAAGCGAGAGTTGCTGGATTTCATGAGGGAGAACGAGGTTAAGCCCCGGCGTATTCTGGGCTGAGACTACGACGAAGTGTACAGGCTCATAAACGACTACGCCGGTAGTGTGATTCCGAGGAGGCTGGATTTAGAGCTCAGAGGCAGGGATAGGGTGATCTACGTGGAGGAGAAGAACGTGAAAACGCTGTCGACAACTAAGCTGCACGTGTTCAAGGGGATGATTATCGACATTTACCTCAACGTGAAGAGGGGTGTAAAAGTGGTCTGGCATTTCAGTGAACACGGCACAGGCAGTATCTACAGGACGATCGTCCACGCCCTTAGCGTTTTCCGCGTGGAGTACTGGGTTGGCTCCCACATACCCCCACCCTAGGGGACAGCCGCACCCTTAAACCATCTTCTCCCTTTCCAATCGACTGCCCCCCTGCAGCGATCGTCGAGTACAGCGGGGGTTATCCGAACGCGTGGAGTACCCCGAGGAGGTAGTGTACGAGGGCAAGCAGCTGCGGAGGGTGGAGACCGAGCTGGAGCCGGTCTATGTGGACGAGGAGGGCGTCACCTACCCCCTCAGGTGCTGCCGGAGGAGGTCTTCGCTGCGCCCCAAGCCGCGGTCGAGGGGGCAGAGATAGAGGGGGGCTCCGAAGCCAAGGGTTACAAGGTGTAAAGCGGGAATCTTCGTGATGAAAGAGCTCCTTGCGATCAAAAGCCTCCAGCCTCGACTTGAAGGCCGAAGCCGGGCTCACACTATGGGGCCCTTCTGGCTGCAGAGGAGGAGGTTGCGCCGTTAGAAGCCTCTCACCCTCAAGCGGCGCTCAGCTCGCCCGTTGGCAGTATAAAGGAGTTGTCAGTAATTTGCGGTTTCCTCGATGCCTTTTGCACGTAGTGGCCTGCGATGGAGAGCGCGAGGGTGGTTGCGGTGGCCAGCGCCATCCCCACGAGCGTTGTGAAGGAGGCTTTGGTGAGGTAGAGGAAGAACCTGAAACCCTCCCCCCAGTCGGGCGGGGGGAATCGCACTGTTGAGCCGTAGCTGACGTAGAAGGGTGCCGCGCAGGCGAGGCTGAGGGCCACCGCCAGGGTTATTGCCGTGAGCGCTGGCACGAGGGCCTTTGGTAGGCCCGCCCTGAAGGGGGTCAGCTCGGCTAAGCCCAGCAGGAGCCCCACAGTTAAGCCGGCTACAGCCGAGGCGAGCATCACCTTGTCCATGAGATCGCCTAGGGCTTTCACGTCTGAGAGGCTGAACGGCCCCCTCGCTGAGCGGTAGGTGGCCCAGAAGGTGGTCTCGTAGGCGAGGATCGCCGCCAGCACGAGGATGAGGCTCCTGGTGCTGAGGAGGCGGGCCTTGAGCGAGGCGTAGAGGCCGGCCGGTACCAGGAGCGCGAGCGCAAGGGCCGCGGCCAGCCTGAAGCCCATGCCCTCGCTGTACAGCCTGCCGGTGATCACCCCGTAGGCCTCCAAGGGGTCTGCGCCCTCGGGGACCCTCACGCCCGAAGCCTCGCTGAGCGCCCCTACGACCCACCGGGCTTGCTCCAGCGAAGCCCTCCTGTACGCCTCAACCCTGCTGCTCGGCAGGTTGAAGCCCTCCTCGAGGGGCCTCCCGATCGATTGGGCCGGTAGCCTCAACCCCATGAGCATCGCCACCGTGGGCGCGATGTCGTTGTGGGTGTAGCCGGTGGTGTACACCCCCGGCTTCACGCCGGGCCCGACGAGCAGCGTGAAGACCCTCCTGACCTCGGGCTCTGGCCCGCCGTGGTGTCCACCCCTCTTGAAGCCGTGGTCGCTGAGGATCACCGCGAGCGCGTCCTCCCCCGCGAGCGCCTGTACCGCGTTGAGGGTGAGCTTGACCACGTTCGCCGCCGTGGAGTTGTACTCCGGTGCGCCCGCGCCGCCCGCCAAGTGGTCGATCATGTCCACGTCGTTGACGCTGATCCAGAGGAAGACGCTGTTCCCCATCCCCGAGTACCTCCTGAGTAGGTTTAAGCCCTCAGCCAGAGCCAGCGCCCCCTGGCCGCCCCCCTCCTCCACCAGGGCGCACTCGTCGATGTACTCCCTGAACAGCATCTCCACGGACGCGTCCCCGGAGCACAGGATCTTGAACCCGGCCTCCCTGGCCGCCCTCACTATGCTGTCAATCCCCACCGCACCAGTGTACTCGTTCGAGAGGACCCCGTTGATCTCCGGTGGAGCTCCGGTGAGTATGGAAGCCCTCGCGGGGATGGAGTACGTTGGCGTGTTGGCCAGCCCGTTCGGGTAGAAGGCACCCATCGAGACCAGGCGGGCCGCGTCGCCACCCCTCCGGCTCAAGTCCTCGAGCACGTCCGCGCTCAACCCGTCCAGGAGGATGAAGACGACGTGCCTCGCGACGGGCGCACCCGAAACCCGGACCGGCTCCACCCGCCTCAGCGAGTCCGCGTACGGGTTCCGGTAGCCCACCCAGCTGTTGTAAGCCCCCAGCGCCGCGCTCATCGAGGCCAGGGCTAGCACAACGGCAGCTAAGGCTGCGGCAGCGATATGCGCGTAGACAAGCTTCGAACCCGCCATTGACACTGGACGAAAGCGGAGGTAAAAATGACTTGCCGAGCCTCAAAGGCTGAAGAAGACGCGACCCCATCAAACCGAATCGTCAGCAGGATCAACAGGACGATAAAGAAACCAAAACGCCATCAGGAGGCTCCGGAAAACCCATCAAACCCCCGAGCCCCCTTGAGCTGCAGGTACGGGCAGCGAGATTCTCGATCGACCGCGGGGCTCTGTCGAAGCCCCTGTCAGGCATGACTGCTCCGCTTCTCGGTGCTGCGGCTGGATGCACAGCATCCTCGCGGTCGAGGTTATGCTCTTGTGTTGCTGCCCCAGCGTTGTTCTCCACCGCTAGAGGTGCCACCCTCGAGCCGGACTGGTTCCCCATCGATGTCATACCTTCTCGATAGCCGTCCCGTTTCGGGTTCCCCGCGGTTGAGCCGTCTCTAACTCGATGCGCCCCCCATCCGCTCCAGTTCCAACGCGGCCCTTGACTCGGGAGGCCGCCGAGCAGGATGAGCGGTTGAGCGAGGAGGTGGCCCGCACATGGTCCCGAACCGTTCGCAGAGGTGCCTGTGAGAGTCAGGGGTCGCTCCCGAGATGAGAGGTGCTCACGAGCGTGCTCAGCCGTGGAGCGAGCTGCAGGGTTTTCGTCTAGCCCTGCTGTGCCCGTTTGAAGAGCTCCTCGATTTTCCCTACGATTCTCTCGGCCGTTGTGAGGAGCTTCTGGGAGGTCCCCTGTGTTATCTCCTTCCACGGCTTCCGCAATCCCGCGTTCAGGTACCTTGCCACCACGTAGTACGGTGAGAGCTCCGAGAGCCCCTCAATCTCGCTGGAGTCTAGCTGTATCGATGCCGCTGCCGCCAGCTCTACGAGATCTCGTGTTCTAGGGGGCCTCACCCTCCTGAAGGCTATGATGTACGCCTTCAGCGCCTTCTCAACGGCCTGGTGGGCTAGGAACGCGGAGAGGTGGTAGCTTCCTCGAGAGTGAGCCTCCCCCGCCTCCCTCAGGTCGACGAGGGAGCTCTCAAGCCAATCCAGTGCTTCCTCCCTCACTGCGCTCAGCCTCTAGGCTATTCTGATCCAGTACTCGGCTGCATCCTGAACCACGATGCTCCTCCTCTTAGCCTCCTCAAACTCCTCCGGCGTGTACGTCAGGATCTCGAAGCCCCTGTCGTGCGGCAGGAGACCTCTCACGAGCGCGTACCTCCTCCCCAGATCCAAACCCTTGAAGGCGTCCGACACGACTATGAGGTCTATGTCGCTGTCGGAGAGCCAATCACCCCTAGCGTAACTACCGAAAAGGTAAACCTCTACGCTGCCTAAAACGCTCTTCGCCCTTTCAGCAAAACCCCTGAGAAGCTCCAGCACGTCCTCAGGCACGCGGCTCGGCACGGGCATTATTTCATCTTAGATACTTTTTAGATACTTTAATGTTCCTGCATCTCAGGCCCTCGGGGTTTCCTGCAGTAAACGTGTTACGAAGAGGGACCCCGATCGGTGAAGCGATACGGCCTCGAGGGGTTCGCACTGGGGGATCTGGAGGTGGGGTAAGCTCGGCGGGAAACGCCCGCTGCGCGACGCAGCGCCGTTCACCGGGCTAGGTGCGGCGCACCGGCGGCCGTGTAAGCGGCATACGTTCGATGTGTCCGTCAAGCCTCCCGATATTCCCCGTGGTTGGACGCTCGTTGCTTAAACGAGGAGTGAATTGAAAGAGTCTGCGGGTGCTTTGCCCTTTGGGGTGGTGCGCGATCTTTGGCGGCTTCGCGGTGCTCGATGCTGCTCGCGGTGCGGCTTCTCAGGTTTGCAGGACGTTGAAGCCGCTGGCGCTCGCTATTCTGGCCAGCTTCTTGTCGAATGTGAGGAGGGCGTCGAAGCCTTCGGCTGACGCCAGCTGGACGGCGTCGGCCA
>JAVYQJ010000017.1 GCA_038731975.1 Thermofilaceae archaeon
CTCAACGCATTGACGCGAGAATGAGCACGTCGTTGTACGCTTCAGCCACTTCGACTACTGTGACGGAACCCTCAGCTTTAACTTTCGGCTTTATTACCCGCCGAGCCTCAAGGTCGATCCCCTCCCATACGTACCCCGACGGGTCTACGGCTAGCTTGATCCGCCAGGCGTACGGCGCGTACACGGCCAGCCCATCCCTCCCCTTAGCTACCCTGACTCCGGGTTGACTGTCGATGAGCAACTCGTTCGCGGGGTTCATTTCGTATAGCCTGTACTTTTCGAAGATCCACTTCGCGTAGGCTGCGTCGGATGCTCCGGGGAAGGATAGCACGACCCTCCAATCGAACGAGGCTCCCCAGATCCTCTCGTCGGGGAAAGTGTAGCCCGTCTTATGCCAGTTCCAGATGCCGAGCGCCCCGTAGGCTACGCCCGCCTTAGCCCCAGATAGTAGGCTCCACCACACAGCTCTTCTCACGTCGGCGCGCGTGAACCTGCCGTACCTGCCGAACCAGCCCATCCCCTCGTAGCAGGGCTCGCCGTTGACGATCGGCCGCTTGAAGGGCATCGCCGTGAACCGCTCCGCCAGCTCGTAGGCCAGGTAGAAGAAGTAGGAGCCATCCCTGAGAAAGTAGTCCCTTGTTTCCGAGATCTTCACTCCCACGAGCTCGTTGGGGAAGAGCGGAATATAAGGTATAAGGCTGCCCACAGATCGGGGGGCGAGCAATTCTTAAGGCTGCGCTGGTGATGCGCGTCCGTGGACGTAAATTTCCATGTGGAGAGGGTTCTGGGCAACCTCTTCCTACTCAGAGTCGATGACGCGAGGGTGAGGTTTTTCGAGGCTCTCTGGGAGATACCGGAGGGTGTAACCTACAACGCGTACCTGCTCACGACGGAGGAGGGTGCGGTGCTATTCGACGGGTGGAAGCAGGAGTTCAGCGACGCCTTCGTTGAAGCGCTCCAGCGCTTGATCGATCCCCGAGATATCAGAGTAGTCGTCACCCACCACGCCGAGCCCGACCACTCCGGCACAACGGGGAAGCTGGCGGAAGTCGCGCCGAGAGCGCTCTTCGTTGGACACCCGATCGCCGGTAGGATCCTGAGGTCCCACTTCGGGGTTGAGAGGTTCAAACCCTTAATGGATGGTGAAGCGCTGGAGCTGGGCGGTTACAGGATAAGAGCCGTGCATACGCCGTGGCTCCACTGGCCCGATAGCATCGTCACTTTCATCGATGGTGAGGGAGTCCTCCTTACGTGCGATGTTTTCGGCAGCTACTCCATACCACCGCTCTTCGACGATCAAGCGGACCTGGCGAAACTGTCCCGGAGCATCAGGAAGTACATCATAACGGTGATCGGGCACTACATCGACTGGATCCCGAAGGGCATCGAGAAGGTGAGCAAGGCCGTAGGCCAGCCGCGCATCATAGCTCCCGGCCACGGGGTGGTCTACCGGAGCAATCCACAGTGGGTTGTAGAAGAGTACCTCCGCGTAGCCTCCGGGCAGCCCGTAAAGGGCAAGGTAGTTTTGACCGGCTTAACAATGTACGGAAACGTGAAGAGGGCTATGGAGACGGTCAGGGAGGAGATGGAGGCGAACGGGTGGAGAGTCGTATACTACGGATTCAATGACAAGGAGAGGCCGCACATCAGCGAGATCCTGACCGACGCGTCCGACGCTGAGCTGCTCATCATAGGCACACCGGTGTACGAAGCACAACCACACCCGATAATCGACCACCTAATCAAGCTCATAGCCGCGAAGCTACCGCACAGGAAGTCCATGCCAATCCTGATTCTCGCATCGTACGGTTGGTCTCCCGGGGCGACCAGCAAGCATGTGTCAGAGCTCCTGATAAAACAGGGCTTCTCGAGAGTGAAGATCGTTGATTTCGAGGGGGCTCAACTAAAACCGTCAATCAAGGAGGAGCTCAAAGCTCTCACAGCGAGCTAAACCACAGCTACACCTTGTAACATTAGTAATATTATTAGGACAGACATCATTCGCACTGCGACTAATCATTCTTGTATGTTTCGTTCGTTTAACTGATGGAGCGATTCTCCCCCACGCTTGCACTGTATAATCATGATGGCCGCGGATATCAGATCTCATCTCGCTTTCCCCGCCCCCGCGTGAGGCGGTAGCAGCTTTGTTCGGATTAGAGTAGGTGCGTGTACCTGAACAGCGAGTCTGGAGCGAGGGTAACGATCGCGCCCTCCACCCGATCCTCGACCTTTAGGGCGGCTGCAATGTTTGCGCCCGTTGAAAGCCCTCCCAGTATCCCCTCTTCCCTGGCCAGCCTGAGCATCGTTTCTCGCGCCTCCTCGTAGCTGACAGTGACGATTTCATCGATTAGGCTCCTGTAGCGCTCGAAGATGCCGGAGATCGAGCTCGTCGCTAGCCCCTCAATGGGCTCGCCGAGGGTGGGCTGGCGCGTCTCGATCGGCGACCCCCTAGGCACCACCCCGATGATCCTCGCGCGAGCCCCTCTCTCCCTCAGGTACTTCGCTACGCCCGCTATCGTGCCGCCAGTGCCGATGCCCATCACGAAGGCTCCCAGGCGATCGCCCAGCTCGGAGTAGATCTCGGGGGCCGTTGTCTCGTAGTGGGCTCGGACGTTCGCCTCGTTCTCAAACTGGTTCAGATAGATTCCGCCGAGCTCCTCCGCCAGCCGCTTAGCCACGTTCACCGGGTGATCCGGGTGCCCCCACGGGACTCTACGTGCAAAGACCACTCGCGCGCCGAGCGCTTTGATGACTGCCACCTTAGCCGGCGAAGCGTCCTCCTCGACGACTATGACGGCTTTGTAGCCGAGCTGGGACGCGAGCCACGCGACCGAGATCGCGGTGTTGCCGCTAGACGCTTCGACCACCGTGCCGCCGGGCTTCAGCAGCCCCCTCCGCTCGGCCTCCCTGATCATGCAGAGAGCTATGCGATCCTTATGGCTACCCGTCGGGTTAAGGTACTCCAGCTTCACGTACACCTCAGCCCTCGTCAGCCTACGCAGTTTAACCATCGGAGTCCTCCCGACGAGATCGATCGCACGCTCGTGAACCATCGCCTTAATCAGTTTCCCGATCTTTTAACTGTGCGCCTGCCACGGGTTACTCGCCGTGGTCAGCCGGCAGAGCCCCAAGCGGGCAACGCTGGTCGAGCGCTGCGCGATTATCGGCTGCGGCTGGAGTCGATAGACGATGCCCATGGCCCCGTATCGCGGGCTATATAACCGGTGAGCCCCAGATGGGCCGGATGAGTGTGGAAAAGGTGGTTAAAGTGGAGGTGGCTGGCAGAGGGAGCGACTACCACGTGCGGACGCTCCTGTCGTGGCTCCGCGAGCTGAGGGAGTTCCTCCAGGGGGAGCTCGGGGCTCGGCTCGAAGTGTTACACAGGGAGGAGGACGTCGACTACCCGCTCCTGTACGTTGATGGGAAGCTCGTTTTCGAGGGTCTCCCGGGTGAGGAGGGCTACCTCATCGAGCTCATCGTGTCTGAGGTCAAGCGGCGGGGATCAGGCCGCTAGCCCTCAGGTGCGCTATCAGCTCGTGGTGGCTCTTGAAGACCATCGTGGTGTAGTACTCGAAGAAGGGGCTCCTCGTCTCGTAGGGGAAGATCGCGTAGACGTGCTTGTTGTGAGTGAAGCCGTAGTGGATCTCGTTGAGCACGCCCGGCGAAACGGCCGTCGTCGGGTAGAAGACCACGATCATGTCCGACTGGTCGATCAGCTTGTAGTCCCTCGCCACTATCTGATCGATGATGTCGCCCCTCGCCTCGAGGATCTCCTGGACGCTCAAGCGCACCGTGTAACCCCCAGCGTCAACCTCCACTTCCTGGCTTCCGCTCGACAACGCGTTCTCCGCCAACCCGATCAAGTTAGCTTCGTCAACCGCGATCGGGTCGAAGACGATCACCCCCTCATCCATCAAGGCTCTCTTCACTTCATCTTTCAGCTTGAAGTGCTCGGGGTTCCCTAGCACGTGCGTGATGGGGTAGCTCAGGTAAGCCTTCGGAGCCGCCTTATCACCCTTCGCCCTCCTCCTCTCTACCCTGTAGATCAGGTCGACGAGGAGGCTGGGCGGCTCCCTCCTCGCCAAGATGTAGAAGGGCTTCCTCTGGTACTCCGCCAGGATCTCGGTTATGAACGTCTCCTCGTCCCTCCATATCGCTATGTCCTTCAGCTTCAGCCTACCCCTCCACTGCGTCCTCTCGAGTCGAGCCTTGATTGCGTGCACGTTGTCCACAATGGTCACGTAGACGTCCGGGTTGATGCGGTTCAGGTAGTATAGGTTGAAGGCGGGCACGAGGTGCTTCTTCCACCGGAAGCAGACGTGCGTGCTGATCACGAGATCCTCCTCGCTGCCGGGCCCCCGGTAGCGCTCAGCCTCCTTCAGCAGCTCCTCGAAGGTCACTGCGCGCAGGTAGTCGAGGGCGAAGGGGTCCATGTCGAGGATCTTCCCCTCCGGAATCTCGATGCCGAGCTCCGCGCTCTTCTCGAACATCCTCTTCCCGATGTCCACTACCCTCATCCTACCCCCGCTCTCAGCTGCAGCCGCCTCTAGGTAGTCGAGCCTGCCGCTCCCGCTAATCCCAGTGGCGAAGATTATCACAGCGCGATGCTCAGGCAACACTACATAACACTTTCGCGCCACTATATCGCCTCAAGGTATTATGAGGCTCTCACAACCGTAAAACGCGGTGGTTCCGTGCGCTACGGAGAACTCCCCCCGCACGCTACAAGTAACCCGGGGATCGGTGTGGAGGAGGTAACACTCTTCGTAGACGGCGGGGAGGAGTCGAGGGAGGCGGAGGAGCTTCTCCAACGTAAGGGGCTGAAGTATAGGAAGATCGACGTCAGTTCCAACGGGTTGAGGGGGTGGCTCCTCTTCGAGTACGGGACAGCCAAGGTACCCCTGCTCGTCATGGGCGGAACCGTGCTCGTGGGCCTTGAGGAAATCAAAAACTTCTGCTCCAAGTAGCGCTAAGGTAGAACGTCGGCCGCAAAGCCTGAGCGGCGAGCCCAACCGATCGTTTCCGGGATTAGCGCTAATCCCGGTTTGAGTGCCGATCGGCCCGTTGAGCGCGGTCGATTTGTGGCCGAGAGGGTTTTTTACCTGACGCCTCTGCGCAGCCGTGTGGAGGAGGAATTAATCGCTAGAGCGTGGAAGTTCTTCCGTAGAGATCCAGCGGAGCTCCTGGGTTACGACGACGCGCAGGCTGTAGCCCTCGGCGGGCTTCTAGTTGTTAAAGTCGACGTTTTCGACGAGACGACAGACTGGCTCCCCGGGATGTCGATGGCGGATGCGGGCTGGAAGGCCGCGGTAGCGGCGCTGAGCGACGTGCTCGTCAAGGGTGCAAAACCGCTGGGGGTTCTGCTGGGCCTCGGCCTCCCCGAGGATTCGTACGACGCGGCGGATGAGCTATTCCAGGGGGTTGAGGAGGCTTGCAGGAGGATGGGGGCTCACGTGTGGGGCGGGGATACAAACCTCTCCGACCACCTCTACCTGTCCGTCACCGCGGTAGGGGTTGCCGAGAGGCTCGTGCCGAGAGGGGGTGCCCAGCCCGGTGACGTGCTGATGGTCGCGGGCTTCGGCATCCTCTCACCGGTCGCCTACGCCGTCCTGCTGGAGAACGCCCCCCTATGCCCCGGGGCCGAGGCTGCGATCCGCAGGGCTTACAGGCCCGAGCCGGTTGACGCTGGCTTCTGGCTCAACGTCTCGCGCTACGCTACAGCTTCGATCGACGACAGCGACGGCTTCGCCCTCTCGCTGCACTACCTGGCTGAGGCGAGCGGGGTGAGGCTGGAGCTGGACAACCTCCCCATGGGCCAGCAGCTCGTTGAGTGCGCTGAAGCGTGGGGGAGGGATCCGGTGGAGCTCGCTCTCTACCGCGGCGGGGAGGAGTACTCGTTCATCTTCACGGTACCACCAGACAAGGTGGAGCACGTGCTCGCGGAGGCAGAGAAGCGCGGGGTTAAGGTACACGTGATCGGGAGGGTTGCGCGAGGCACGGGCGTACACCTCAAGGGCTATGGGGAGGTTCAGAGGAAGGGCTGGAGCTTCGGTTCGTGGAGAGATTCCACCCGCTCACTTCTTATATCAGGTCAGGGTCTCCCCGCGTGACCGTCCCGCTCGATGAGGAGGAGTACGGGAGGTGGATGCTCAGCGCCAGGAGGACCCTGGAGTCATCGAGAAGGGACGCGGAAGCGGGCGACTTCAACTGGGCTTGCTTCAAGGCTCACCAGGCGGCCGAGAAGGCTCTCAAGGCCCTCCTCTGGGGGGTGGGTTCACCGGTCTTCGGGCACTCCCTCGTGTCCCTCGTCAACCGCCTGGCGGAGGCCGGCTTCGAGGTGGACGAGAGGGTGAGAGAGCTGGCTGCCAGGCTAAGCAAGTTCTACACTCCAACCAGGTGCCCTGACGTATGGGAGGAAGGCGTCCCCGAAGACTACTACACGCGCTCCGAGGCGGAGGAAGCTATAAGGCAGGCTGAGGAGGTCATAAGCTGGGTTGAGGCTAAGTGGAAGTCGTTAAGAGGAGGGTGAAGGAGCGCGAGGAGGTGGTTGAGAGAGCGCGCGAGTATGCGCTATCGCTAAAGGGTAGGTACTCGGTCTTCCTGGTCGGCTCGTACGCGAGGGGCGACTTCAACGTATGGAGCGACGTCGACCTGGTGGTGATCGGGGAGTTCGAGGGGGGAGTCCTCGAGCGGCTGGAGGAGCTTGAAGCGCCCCCGCGCTTCGAGGTAATCCCCCTGACTCCGGCGGAGGCCTTGAGGGGAGCCGAGAAGGGGAACCCCCTGATGGTGGAGCTAGTCGAGAAGGGGTTGACGCTGAGGGACGACTTCCGCATTAGGGACGCGTTGAGGGAGAGGCTTTCCTGTAGGCGTGGGAAAAGCCCCAGCTGCAAGGGATAAGCGGGGGTCGAAACCCTCCCCACACGAGCCGCTTCGCGGCTCCTGGGCAACCGAAGAATTATGGGTCAGCTACGGCCGCTTTCCTCACGCGTCAGAATCGGAGTTGGTCATCACTTGCCCGTTAAATGCGTTGAAGCTTAAAACCCTTTTCCCGCTCCGCGGCGCGCGGGCCGTTATCTTGTAACTCAAAAGTAAACTTAAAAACTTTCAATTTTTCCAGAGATTCATTTTATCTAATTATCTAAAGGGAGTTTAAGATGATGTTTTCAATTGGTTACCTTTATTACACGGTTGGAGCGATGGTCGTAACCGCGGGTGAAGCGCGTGAAAGGGTTTAGCTACGGGGTTATCTTCCTGCTGGGCTCCGGCTTCTTCGGCATCAGCGTGATCTGGTCGGTCTACAACTCCTACGTTCCGGTTTTCCTGAAGGAGCTGGGCCTACCCTCGTGGTTGGTCGGCTTCATCATGACGATTGATAACGTTCTGGCGGTCTTCATGCTGCCGGTCATCGGCGCCCTGAGCGATCTCACGAGGACGAGGTTGGGCAGGCGGAAGCCTACATCGTTGCTGGTGTGCCGCCTGCGGCTCTAACCTTCCTCCTGATCCCGATGCTGAGGGCTGAACTGGTACCAATGATGCTGCAATCATCGTGATGAACTTCTCCATGGCCATCTTCAGGTCGCCCGTGATAGCCTTCATGCCCGACATCACGCCCAGCGAGAAGAGGAGCCAAGCCAACGGTATCATCAACTTCATGGGAGGCGTTGGCTCCCTCATAGCCTTCTTCGCGGGCAGCTGGCTTTACAGGCTCAACCCCACCTACCCCTTCATTGCGGGCAGCCCCCTTCTGGCCCTATCGAGCCTACTGGTCGTCCTGCTGGTGGACGAGCCGGAGGAGTACAAGAGGAAGACCGGTGAGGGAACGAGGGTGTCAGGCTTCGAGGTGCTCAAGCGGAGCCTGGGCGAGCTCGTGGGGGCGCTGTCGGGAGAGTTGCGGAGCCCCGACAAGAGCCTGGTCTTCATGCTACTAGCCATCTTCCTCTGGTTCCTCAGCTACAATGCGATCGAGACCTTCTTCACGAGCTACGCTAAGTGGCACCTGGGGATCGGCGAGGATACGGGAGCTTTCCTCCTCGGCTTCGTCGCCCTCGGCTTCCTGCTTTTCTCGCTGCCGGCGGGCTTCATCGGTGCGAAGCTGGGCAGGAGGAGGACGATGACGCTGGGCCTGCTAGCGATCCTACTGCTCCTGGCCGCCGTAGCGGGCGCGTCGCCGTCGCTCAGCCCGAGTCTGCTGGTGAGCTTCATCGCAGTGTCTTTCCTACTCGTCGGCTTCTCGTGGGCCCTTGTGAACGTCAACTCGCTGCCAGCGGTGGTCGACATGACCACCAGGGATAAGCTGGGTACCAACACGGGCTTGTACTACTTCGCCTCGCAGAGCGCTGCCATCGTGAGCCCACCTATAGCCGGGCTGTTCATAGACCTTCTAGGCTACGTGACGCTGTTCCCCCTCTCGATAGTGTTCCTGCTGATCTCAGTACTAGTACTCCAGAAGGTTCGGCGGGGGGAAGCTAGGACTGGTTTCTGAAGGCTTGTTGCGCGCGGCCTAACCCCTCTTTCTCGCCTCTACAACCCTCCTGATCAAGCATGGGTTATCGGTGATTACTCCATCCACTCCCACGTCCAGCAGCCACCTTGCGGTCTCCGCTTCATTGACGGTCCACGCTACAACCCTGAAACCCCTGCTGGTCAGCTTCCTCACCAGGGCGGGCGTGATCGCCTCGTAGTGGGGGAGGATGTAGCTGGCTCCCACCCTCTCCGCTACGTAAAGGCACTCGTCGTCCCATCCCGTCACGAGGAGACCCACCTCGATGCTAGAGTCGAGCTTCTTGACCGCTGCGAGCGGCGCCGGTAGGAAGGACGTGACGAGAGCGTCGTCGACCATGTCCAGCTCCCTTAAAGCTTCCACCACCTCCTGCTCGACGCCTGGAAGCTTAACCTCGATATCCACGCTCAACCTACCCTTCGCGAACGCGAGCACCTCTCTCAGCGTGGGTATCCTAGCCCTACCGTGAACCTTGAGCTTCGAAACCTCCGCGTAGGTCAGCTGATCTACAAGCGCCTCCACACCCGTCAGCCTCCGAAGCTCTCGATCGTGCAAAACGACGGCAACGCCGTCCTTCGTGGGGTAAACGTCGAACTCCACGCCAGTCGCACCGCACTCAACCGCCTTGATGAAGCTCGGTAAGGTGTTCTCCGGCTCGAGCGCAGCAGCTCCCCGGTGCCCGGTTACCGTGAAGTCCCTGGGCACAGCCGGCGGGCCCCTGGCGCGTCTTTAACCCTTGCGCGAAGCGGCTCGTGTAGTGAAGAATATAGCGCGAGGTGTCTACTGCGGGTTTGCGGATGAGAGCGTTGATAATCGACGGTTACACCGACGAGCCCGCTGGCCTAGGCGTGCCGCCCTACATCGACGTGTACCCCAGGTACGTTGCTGGAGCAATATGGGCCGCGTCGCCCGGCGCCGAGGTCAGGTACGTGACGGTCGACTTCGCGAGAGCGAACCTGAGCCGCGTTATGGAGTACGCCTCGAGGTGCGACCTCGTCGTCTTCATCACGGGCGTTGTCGTGCCCGGCAAGTACCTCGGGGGCGAGCCGATCAGGCTCGAGGAGCTGGTGCGCTGGTCCTCGATGATCGAGGGGGCGGTGAGGGTGCTCGGCGGCCCCGTCGCCCGCTTTGGCTACGGCGCAGCAGGCGGCAGGGTGGCTGTGCCCCCGGAGCGCTTCAAGGCCTACTTCGACTTGGTCGTGAGTGGTGACGTTGAGGTGGTCGTCTACAACCTGGTGAAGGAGGGGTTAAGGGTTGAGGCCGTGGACCCGAGGGAGAGGCGAGAGGGTTACGTGCTGGTGGACGAGTTCGCCGTGAAGGGGGCTCGGATTGTGGAGCAGCACCCGAACATTGGGTGGAACCTGATCGCCGAGCTCGAGACGTTCAGGGGGTGCCCCCGCTGGGTCGCTGGCGGCTGCAGCTTCTGCATCGAGCCGAGGTACGGGGCCGTCGAGTTCCGGGAGCCCGAGGCAGTCGCGAGGGAGGTGGAAGCCCTTCACGCCTACGGGGTCAGGCACTTTAGGCTGGGGAGGCAGCCGGACATCCTAGCTTACATGGGGAAGGGCGTGAACGAGGTTGAGTTCCCGGAGCCGAGGCCGGAGAAGCTGGAGGAGCTGTTCAGGAGCGTGAGGAGAGCCGCCCCCGGGCTGAGGGTGCTCCACATCGACAACGTGAACCCCGGGACCATCGCCCACCACAGGGAGAAGGCGAGGGAGGCCCTCAAGGTGATCGTCGAGTACCACACGCCAGGCGACGTCGCGGCGCTGGGGGTTGAGAGCGCAGACCCGAAGGTCGTTAAAGCGAACAACCTGAAGGCGATGCCCGAGGACTCGCTGGAGGCCGTGCGGGTCATCAACGAGGTGGGGGCGAGGAGGGGTTGGAACGGAATGCCCGAGCTGCTGCCCGGCATCAACTTCGTGCTGGGGCTCAGGGGTGAGACACGGGAGACCTATGAGCGCAACCTGGAGTTCCTCAGGAGGATCCTGGAGGAGGGGCTGCTGGTTCGTCGCGTGAACATCAGGCAGGTTCTCGCGCTCCCGGGCACGCCGATGTGGACCGTCGGCTCGCGCATAGTTCGAGCGCACAAGAGGCTGTTCAAGTCCTTCAAGAGGAGGGTGAGGGAGGAGTTCGACAACCCGATGCTATCCCGCGTCGTGCCTCGGGGCACCATCCTCCGCGAGCTCTACGTGGAGGCGCACGAGGGCAAGTACAGCCTCGCGAGGCAGGTGGGCTCCTACCCCATCCTCGTCTACATCCCGGAGAGGATCCCCACGGCGGCGAAGCTGGACGTTACCGTTGTACAGCACGGTTACAGGTCGGTGAAAGGGATCCCCTACCCGCTGGACGTGAACAGGGCGTCAAGGGAGTCCCTCCTCCTAGTACCGGGGATCACGAGGAGTGCGGTCGCGGAGATCCTGGCGAAGAGGCCGGTGAGCAGGGAGCTGCTGGAGCGGATCGCAGGATCCGAAGCCGCGAAATTCCTTACCGCCTCCTAGCCGCGGCCCCGGATTAGCCTTATATCCGCGTTCGTGCCCTAACAGCGCAGTGGGTTTCGGCTACGAGCACGTGAAGCGCCTTTTGGATCGGTACGTTGAGATGCTGAAGCAGGTGTTCGGCGAGAAGCTAGTCTCAGTCGCCCTCTTCGGCTCTGTGGCGCGAGGGGAGGCGGAGGCCGGCAGCGACATAGATCTGCTAATCGTCGCTGAAGGTCTTCCGGAGGATCTGGGGTCAAGGTTCGACCTCGTCTCAAATGCCCGCTGGAAGCTGCGGTCGACGGAGGAGTACGAGGAGTTGCGGCGGAGGGATCTCCCCCGCCACACTTCCGAGGTCATTCTCACACCTGAGGAGGTTCAGAGGCACCCACCGATCCTCCTCGACCTCACGGAGGACGCGGTAATCATCTATGATAGGGGCGGCTTCCTAGCGCGGGAGCTCGAGCTCTTGAGAAGCAAGCTGAGAGAGATGGGGGCGAAGCGCGTGAAAACGGGGAAGGGCTGGTACTGGATGCTGAAGCCCGATGCAAAGCCCGGCGAGGTGATCGAGGTCTGAGGAACGTTGAGATGGCTCTCGATTATGCCCGGCGCGCGAGGATTTGCCTTAGAGAGGCTGAGCTCGCGCTACGAGAGGGTTACCCTTCCTTCGTCATCAGGAGGTCGCAGGAAGCTCTCGAGCTCGCTGTCAAAGCCCTCCTCAGAGCCCTCGGGGTTGAGTACCCGAAGCGCCACGACGTTAGTGACATCTTGCTGGAGAGGCGTGAAAGCCTCCCTGAGCCCATAAGATCCGAAGTTGAGGAGCTAGCGAAGCTGTTAGCAGAACTCGCCGCGCTGAGGGGCCCCGCCTTCTACGGTTTCGAGGAGGAGGGAATCCCGGCTGAGAAGGCCTTTAAGATGGAGTACGCCGGAAAGCTTTACCTTAGCGTGAGGAGGTACGTGGAAGAAATAGTAAACGCCCTGGAGAGGATTCTTCCGCCCGAGCTAGGCAGCGCTTGAGGCTAAAATGAGTGAGAGCTGAGCAGTCAGCTGGCTTTGGCGAGCTCCTTGAGTTCCTGCTCGATTCGGCTCCTGTAAGCCTTCAGGGCCTCGTCCATGAAGGAGGGGTCGAGCATGCCGTGGGGTGTCGGTGTCTCAAAGATCCTCTTCGGAAATCTGAGCCTTGATAGGTCGAACCCCTCGTTCAGCTTGAAACCTAGCTTGAGAAGGTGGATCTTCCTGCCGATACTCATCAAGTCGTCCTCCGTGTACTCAATGCCGAGCGGCTTGAAGGCGTTGATGACCACCTGTGGGGTGTAAACGCCGCGAGCGAAGAGGCATATCACGAGGCTTGTGAGCACCTGTCTCCACCTCTCCTCCCTGATGAGATAATCGACGATCTCCTCAACGGTTACCCTCTTGCCAACCATCTTCTGGTCGAAGGAGTAGCCGGCGCTGTCGAGGTGGCTGTGCCGAGCCCCGGTAGCGTAGCCGATGTGCGCGGCGGGGCCCGTGTGGTAGCCGGGCATCTCGTTGCCGCCGTAAGTTAGGGCGAAGTCCTCTCCCCCGTAGATCTTTGCGGCGTACTCGGTGCCCCTTGCCAATGCCGAGTAGAACTCGGTCGGCTGCTCAACGAGCAGCTCCAACGCTTTGAGGTAGCTCTCGTAGTCGCCCCAGCTCGGTTTAACACCCGCTGTATCCCGCTCCGTGATCAACCCTCTCTCGAACGCTTCCGTCATCCAGGCGAGTGCGACGCCCGCGCTCATCGCATCCAACCCGAACACCTCGACGGCGTCGAGGAGCTTTAGCAACCCTTCGGGGTTGCCCACGCCGAGCATCGAGCCGAGGGAGTAGATGGGCTCGTAGTCGTACGACACGAAGACGGTCTTGTAGAAGTAGGGGGCTTGCACGTAGGGCTCCCTGAGGGCGGCGAGGTGGATGCAAGCGACGGGGCAGTGCGCGCAGGATACGCGCCTACCCAAGTACTTCTCTGCGAGGTTCTCGCCCGAGATCATCTTCGCGTGCTCAAACCTCGACTCCTTGAGGTTCCTCGTGGGGAGCGCGCCCAGCTCGTTGAGCGGCAGGACGTTCTCAGACGTCCCCAGCTCGTAGTACTTCCTCGTCGCTCCCGACTCCATGATGCTCCTGAGAATCTCATCGTAGGCCTTCCTGTACGCGGCCTTGTCTTCGACGGGGATGCTGTGCCGACCGGAGATCACGATGGCCTTCAGCCTCTTGCTTCCGAAGACCGCCCCCAGACCCAGCCTTCCGAAGTGCCTGTACGTGTCCACGACGACGCAGGCGTACCGGACGAGTTTCTCGCCGGCGCGACCGATCCTCATGACGGTTCTGAACCCGTGGCCCGGTTCCCTTTCGCGCAGCACCCGGCCAACGGTGTGCGTGCTGCGGAGGCCCCAGAGCCCCCTAGCGTCGCGGAAGTACACCTTGTCCTCGTGCACAGCGAGGTAAACTGGTATCTCGCTGGCGCCCTTGATTACTATGGCGCCGTAACCTGCGAGCCGGATCGCGATCGCGCTTCTACCTCCAGCGTGGCTCTCACCGAGGTTCCCGGTGAGCGGGCTCTTGAACATGGAGACCGTCTTGCTGGCCATCGGGTAGAGACCGTTGAAGGGGCCGACCGCGAACACGATCACGTTCTCAGGGCCGAGCGGGTCGGCGTTCCTCGGAAGCTCCTCGCGTAGCAGGTTGATCGCCACTCCCGCTCCTCCGATGTACTCCTCAAAGAGGTCCCTGCGATCCTCGACCCAGTACCTCTTAGTCGTTAAGTCGATGTAGAGGACGCGGCTGAGGGGGTCTCTAGCCTGCATGCTCCACCACCCCAACCTCCTCCAGCTTGATTACCCCGTAGGGGCAATATCGGACGCAGTACCCGCAGTACGTGCAGACGATGGGCTTGTTGATCTCCTCGTCCCAGCTTATGGCGCCGAAGGGGCAGGCTCTTACGCAGTTGCCGCACCCGACGCACTTCTCGAAGTCGAGGATTACGCCACCCCCCTTCCTCGGCTGGAGAGCGCGAGTGGGGCAGACGGATGCGCAAGGCGGGTCCGTGCACGCTCGGCACACGATGACGCGGAACCCCCTCTCTACGCCACCGATGCTCATCACCTTGATTGCGGACGCGGCAACACCACCGTTACCAAACCTCCTCCTGTTGCAAGCGAAAACGCACATCATGCAGCCTACGCAAAGGTCAACGTCAACAACTGAAACTCTCCTAACCTTTACCATGGCGATTATAACTTGAGGGAGGTTATTTAAACTCATCCTATATACTCAGAACCTTTAAAATAAGAAATAAAATGGAAAATGTTCTAGGAAAGCCTACTGGTTAAGTGTGCCACCCTTACGGTTATCCACTCGGATCTCCTAAAAACGATGCTGGCCAGGTAGCCGCCGATCGCGCAGGAGAGGAGCCAGTTCACCGAGGAGAGGATCAAGGCAGCGTACAGGACTGCAGCCCCGACGCTCAGAGGTGCGAAGAGCAGGTACGGTGTATAGCTGAGCGCACCCCCCACGAGCCCCGCGAGCACGCAGCTCCATGCGTCGATCCGCTTCACCCCGATCATCCCCAGCTCAACCCCCACTCCGAGCATGATGTTCCGAAGCACTCGCAGGCTCAAATCACGCGGGTGGAACACGGCGCCCAGCAGAGCCAACAGCACCCCCTCCTTTACCGCTGCCCCTCTACCTAGGTATGCTCTCGCTAGCACGGTGACAGTAACCAGCGGTATGAAGCCTAGCCTGGGGGCCACCGGGAAACCGAAGGCTCTAGCGGTTGCGCTCAGAGCTCTACTGAGGGGGCCGAGCACGTACCCCAGCGCTGTGGGTACTGCCGCCAGTATGGATAGCACAGCTACCTCTACCACTGCTCTCCTCATTCCTTCGTGATCACCTCAACGGCGACCAGGTGGCGCACCCACGTGCCCCTGGGGGCGCCCACGACGGCGCTGCGGAGCGGCCCGTACCTGGGCCAGTCCTGCGGGTTGATAAGGAGGACGAAGGCTCTCGTGGCGTTCCCGCCTTTGAACACGCTTCTGTAACCGTCGGCTCCCACAAACTCGAACAAGCTGACGTTATCTTCGCTCAACCCGATCGCCCGGAGGATTTCCACGAGAGGGACGGCCTTCCCGATGCCTTCAACGTCCCGCGCCAGCCTCTCGATCTCCTCCAGAGTGAAAACCCTCTTAGTCTCTCCATCGACCCTCACGTTGAGGACCCACGATCCCAGTTGAGCTTTCACGGCGACCAGCTGCTTCACCCAGTATTTGCTACTTAAGCCTTCAACAACGAGCCTCACGGGGCCCCAATCGGGGTAGGCTTCCCCAGGCAGGCAGAGGTAGGCTTTACTCAGGTAGAGGTAAGCTTCCTCAACACTCCTCGAATAGCCGTCGGCGCCGACTGCGACCAAGCGGTGGACGAGCGTCGAGTTTAAGTCAACCCCGCACTCCGCCACCAGATCGACTAAGGGTACGCAGCGGAGAACGCCAGCACCCCGAACCTCGCGCTCCGTTGACATCTTCTCCAACTCGGGTAGGGCGAAGACCTTCCTGCAGTCCCCAACGGTTACCTCTACGCGCCACTCTTCGGCTCTCGTTTGGAGCAGAAGGTAGGCTGTTACAGCGGCTACGGTGAGCACCGCGAGGGCTGAGGCCGCGATCAGCCTTCTCGTTACCCGCATCGGGCTTCGTTTGAGCCGAGCGGATAAACTTATCCGCCTGCGTGGTGGCGTGCAAGCTCGCTCAATGCGGGGCAGTTTTCGTGCTGATGCTCGATGAGGATGGGGGCGGTGATCGCCGCGATATCGTTCTCTCTATGGTACGGGTCCCACGGATCCTCGCAATAGTTGAGCACCTCGAGCCTGAGAAAAGCCCGGTCGCGCAGGTCCACCTCCAACCTCTCCACGTACGGGTCGCCTTGAACTTTGCATACATGCTCTACGCCGCTGTCGGAGACCAGTCGAGCAAGCCTACCCTCCCCCCTATCAACACGCACTATAGCAAAGCTTCGCGCGGCGGGCGCGCTATCGCCCAGCTGGTACAGGGTTTGGCCGTGTTGCAACTGCAGCATGACGCGTGGACCGCTAGGGTCCTCGGAGACGAAAACCCTCTGCCTCAACAGGGCTTCAAGCACGCCTTTCTCGCTCAGCTCGTCTACGTGGAGCCAAGTGGTGGGGGAGCCAATCCTGGAAACCCCCGCGTCGCTCTTCAGCTTGTGCACGTCGCTGCCTCCAACCAACCCCAGCTTAAGCCCGCGCCGGAGCTCTTCATCCCACTTCTTGAGCGAGATGTAGTTGTTGAACCCCCAAACCGAGTGGTACACCTCAACGAAGTGCGCGAAGCCTATCGACCCCCACTCCCAATCTGGCCCCAGAGGTTTCGGGTGGTTCACCGAGATCAAAGCCCCCCGCCCCCTCAATTGCTCCACGACGCGCAGTAAATCCTTGTAGCTGCGGATCCGGAACTCAGGGGTTGAAAGGAAGCCGTACACGTTCAGGTGCCCCCTGTAGGTCGTCAACTCAACTCCTCTGACGAGTAGAACTCCGCCCACCCATCCGCTACCCATTTGAGCCATGTGAGAGTGCGTGTTGTGGTCCGTTACAGCGACGAAGTCCAAGCCCCGCTCCCTCGCTCTCCCCGCCACCTCCTCGAGCGTCGAATCCCCATCGCTGTGCACGCTGTGGACGTGGAAGTCCCCCTTCACCCAGCCTCTCCTCCGGCAAACGTTCGACGCAGCTCTTAGCTGCTGCCCGCCGCTGCGCGGAGCGTCGCTGACGCGAACCACCACCTCGTAGGCGCAGCCCTCCGCTGGAATCTTGTAGAGGCCCAGCACGATGTGCCAAACCCCCGGTTTCAGGGGGCCCGGCAGGTAACCCGGCGTTGCCGAGCTCTCGGAAATGTAGAAGCTCCTCCGGCTGGAGCCGCTCCACCCCCTGAAGTTGGTCATGGCTTCGATCAAGTCGAGGGGGCCGGGCTCGAAAACCCCGATGTCGACCGTGCACTCGCCAGGCCCTAAACCCCTGTAGCTGTACTCAACCTCGATGGTTTTAGCCCACTCGGGGACGTTGAAGGGCAGGTAGATGAAGCCGCCCGCCTCCGCGCTCCCAACGGTGCCCGCGAACCTGACGACCCTGCTGAGCATCACGGGGTTTGCGTGCTACGCCACAAAAACCGTAACGGCTATGGCACCCGTTGGAGCTTAAAAACCCCAGGAGTTAAGGGAGGCGATGCCTTCTCAACGTACCGTCGGCTTGCTAGCGCTTGTGACGCTGACTGTGATCTGGGGGACCACCTTTCCAGCCATCAAGATCGTTGTGGGTACGGTCGGCTTCCTCTACTACGTCACGCTCCGCTTCGCTCTCGCGTCACTCCTTCTGGCACCGGTCGCTCTCGCTAGGAGGAGCTTGCTGTCCGCCTACCTGCTCCCCGGCCTCCAGCTGGGCGTCCTCTACTTCCTCGGAATAACCCTGCAGGGTTGGGGGATGGAGTACACTCGGGCTTCGAACGCGGCCTTCGTGACGGGCTTGAGCGTCGTCTTCGTTTACGCCTTCGAGGCGTTCCTCGGCAAGGCGAAACCCTCGCGTCGCCTCGCTATGGCCGTGGCGCTCGCGCTACTCGGCCTCTACTTGATGTCGTTCAGCGGGGGGGCCTTCGAGGTGATGCTGGGGGACGCGATCGTCCTGGCGGGCTCGGTGTGCTGGGCGCTTCAGATAATGGCGGTAGACCGTGTGGCTAGGGGGGACCTGTTCTCTCTCCTCTTCCTCGAGTGCTCCTTCACTGCTCTGGCGGCGGCCTTGATCGCACCCCTATCCGGTCTCCCCAGCGGCTCGGCGCTGGGGGCTGCTTTACCTCCACTAGCCTACCTAGCGACTGTGTGCACCGTGGGCGCGAACGCGCTCCAACTGTACGGGCAGCGCTGGGTGGGAAGTGTCGAGGCTGCTTTCATCTACTTGCTCGAGCCTGTCTTCGCCGCCGTCTTCTCCTACTTCGCGCTCGGGGAAACCCTCACCCCGCTCCAGGTTCTCGGTGCGGGAGCGATCGTATCGGCAATGGCGCTCAGCACGATGAGGAGCGGCAGGGGAAACTGAAGGCACGCTCTTCAGCAACGGAGTCGGAAGGACTCGGTGAAGTCCTTCGAGCGATCTCAACCAATGCTCCTCTGCACCCGGCGCGCCTTAAAGCGTAATGCTGCTTACGTGCTCAGTGCTCCACAATCGAGCTGGCGAAGCCTTCATTGAGGCCGCCCGAGCTTTAGGTTGAAGGGATCCTCTCATGACTGTTACTGAAACTGGGAAAATTTTTAAGAGGAGCTCATAGGCTTTCTACTGGTGGTTTAGAATTGCTAGGAGGGTAGCTCTTAGAACCATTCTTCCCGTGGTTGCCTTAGTGCTTCTGCTTCTTCCGGGGGCTATAGTCGCCCAGGATCCTCTCGCGTCTCCGGAGGTCTACCAGCTCTTCCTCGATTGGCTGAGCGGGAGGTCGATGGCTCTGATCACCTTCAACATTGAGCCGGTTGATCAAGACGGTAGGCCTGTCTCTGACCAGTTCATGGTCTTCATCCACAACTTCACTCGGTACGGGTCGAAGAGTATGAGCGAGCGGATTGAAGCTAAAGGCTTGCGCCACTCCATCAGGATCTGGAGGCTGCTGAACATCTTCAACGAGTGGGAGGAGCACGAGTACACCATCGTCCTGGCGGGTAGCGAATACTTCGGGGCTAAGCTTGTGAGGATAAGACCAGAGAAGCCCATTATGGAGCTAAGAGTGAGAATCCCGGTTGAGAGGGTTGGGAAGCCTGCAGCGAAAGCTCAAAGCATCATCGAGGCTCAATCAAGCAGCTGTGTGCCCTGCGCCAGTCGCCCCCCAGATAGCGAGACTAAAACGGTAACGGCTCTAACAAAGGCTCTCCAGGTGCACACGATCAACGGAGTCACCGTCTACGTCAAGTTCTACTCCGGGAACTACCTATACTTCAGCCAGAAGGCTAGGCATTTCTCCGTCTATACTCCCCCGGGTCAGGGCACCTGCTGCTACAGCTTCCAGAACTGGATTACCACTGGTGATAAATTAACGCCGTGCGACAATGACGTAGCCACCACCTCCCTCTCAAATGGAGAGAGCAGGTGGCTCCTCGTGTATGTGACTTACAAGTACGAAAGATGGCTTTACCGCACTGATCCGACCCCGGTCTTCTACTACTACGAGCTTGTCACACCCATCAGTTTCGGCGGGTACTCTTGGGGTGAGAGTAAGCAGTGCACGCTGTGCGGGAGCCAACCCTCAGGGTGGATCCGCGGATATCCAAAGGGAACGCCAACGCCAATCCAGATAGATCTCGGAGAGGGTACACAGGAGGTTGAGGAGATCGGGGCCCGAGTCACCTTTACCGTGAGTTACGGACCAGTCACCGTCCCCGTCGAGCTATGGAAGAAGATTGAGAGGGGTGGTAGCTATACGCCTCCAAAGCTGGTGATCTCGAGCATCCAGTGGACGGGTGACATCCTCTACGCATTTGATGCGGACAGCGGGAAGAAAATCATCTACTTTACATGGGGGTGATTCGTGAGCACAAGCTGTTTCAAGCTCTAACGAATGCACCTGGCGTCCAGACGTTCCCACGATGAAGTAGCACCTCGCTCAGCCTAAGGGATTGGGCAATCCTTAGAGGCCTAGCCCGCTCCACCCACGTAGCATCATACGTACGAGAAGTAAAGGATAAATTGTTAGAGTCTTGATTGTTACAATCATGAATGTAAAATTCGTCGACCGAAAGGAGGAGCTGAGCTTTCTCGAGAGGCTGTGCGGCGAGGGCAAGCCCCACCTCGTCTTGGTGTACGGGAGGCGGAGGGTGGGGAAGACGAGGCTTCTGCTCGAGCTGCTGTCCCGGAGGCCGGGCCTGTACTTCTACGTTCCCCTCGGAGGGAGGGACACTGTGCTGGCGGAGCTCTCGAGAGCGGTGGAGGGCGAGTTCTTCAGGGGTTTCCGCTTCCCCGATTTCTCCTCCTTCCTAGAGTACATCGCTGTGAAGCTCGAGAGGGGGGTCACAGTGGTGGTGGACGAGTTCCAGCGGCTGGCGGAAGTCGAGGGGGCCATATCCCTCCTCCAGAGGTACTGGGATGAGCGGTTCTCCAAGTCCCGCGGTGTTCTCATCCTCTCCGGCTCAACGGTGGGGGTCATCGAGAGAGTCGCCCTGAGGGGCGATGCCCCCCTCTACGGGCGCAGAACGGCCGTGCTGAAGCTCGAGCCCCTAGGCTTCCGTGCGCTAGCCGAGTGGTTCACCAGGTACAGCTCCCTGGAGCTCGTCAAGATCTACGGGGCTTTCGGGGGCACACCAGCCTACCTCGAGCTCGTCGATGAGGGGAAGAGCCCCGAGAGGAACATCATCGACCTGGTGCTGAGTAAGCGGGGCCCCCTGCACGAGGAACCCCTCTTCCTGCTGCTAGAGGAGCTGAGGGCTCCGGCCCGGTACATGGACGTGCTCACAGCGATCTCCCAGGGGAGGAGGACGCTGAGCGAGATCGCCAGCGCGGCTGGGATCTCCAGGGAGAACCTGACGACTTACCTGGCCACGCTGGAGCATCTCGGCTTGATCGAGAGGGAGAGACCGGTGCTCTCGAGGGGGCGCTCGATGTACTCGATCAAAGACCCCTTCTTCGCCTTCTGGTTCCGCTTCGTTTGGCCCAACAAGTCGCTGCTCGAGAGGGGGTTGGAGAACGAGCTTTGGGCCAGCGTCGCGGTCGACTTCAACACCTACCTCGGCTGGGTTTTCGAGAAGGTTGCCTTAGAACACGTGGTCGGCGAGGTGCGAAGCGGCCGCTTCCCCCTCGAACCCGACGTTGTGGGCAGGTGGTGGGCGAAGGGGGAGGAGGTCGACATTGTGGTAGCGTCCGCGAGGGAGGGGGTTGGAGCGCTAATCGAGGTGAAGTGGTCCGACCTGAGCCGCCACGAAGCCAGAGCGATCCTCAGAAGGCTGTCGGAGAAGGGAGGTCAAATCCAACTCCGCGAGAAGCTGTACGGGCTAGTAGCCCGGAGCCTCGAGGGGAAGGAGGAGCTGAGAAGGATGGGCTACCTGGTCTACGACCTGTCCGACATCGCTGGGTAACCGATTTTTACGCCGCCGGAGACCGCTGACTGTGGGCGGCGAGCTCATCGCACGGTTCAGGAGGTTGAGGGTGGCGGACGTCGTTGACGCCCTCGACCGGTACGGGTACCACGATAACCTTCTGATCTCAAGGGAGATCAGACCCCTCTACCCCGCAGCGAAGCTGGCCGGCTACGCTGTCACTGTGAGGACGAGGCGCGTCCAGGAGGAGATACCCACGATGGGGCCCGATGAGTACGACAGGTTCGCCGACAGGTGGTACGCGACTCGGGCCAACTACGAGCACTTCATGAGGCACGCCGGCCCTGGCACGGTGATCGTCGTGGATGCGTCCCACAGCCCTGACGTCGGTTTCTGGGGGTCGACGGTGGCGCTACACGCTAAAGCGAGGGGCGTTGAAGGCGCCGTCGTAGACGGAGGGGTGCGGGACGCGGGCGAGATCGAGAGGATCGACTTCCCCACCTTCTACCGCTACCACGGTAGGACGGAGGTGGTGGGGAGGCTGGAGTTCGGGCCCGAGGACGTCAACGTGCCAGTGACAGTAGGAGGCGTGACCGTGCGCCCCTTCGACATCGTCGTCGGCGATTACGACGGCGTCGTGGTCGTTCCGAGGGAGGTGGCCGAGAAAGTCCTGGAGAGGGCGGAAAGGCAGCTCGAGCTGGACAGGGCTTCGCAGAAACCCCTGCTGGAGAAGCTCGGGTTGAAGCTGTGGTGAGCGGCTTGGAGTACTTCTCAGGCTACGCTGGGAAGCTGCTCGTCATCCGCCTCGACCCCGGCGACCTGCTGCTGGAGAGCGTCGAGGAGGTAGCTCGAAGGGAGGGGTTCGAGACGGCAGTTGTTCTCTCCGGGATCGGGACGCTGGACCGCTGCTACCTGCACGCGGTGACGACCACCGGCTACCCAGTGAGGGAGCAGAAGCTGGTTTTCGAGGGTGTCTCCCTCGAGCTCCTCTCGCTACAGGGGGTGGTCGCGGGCGGTAAAGCCCACCTGCACGCCGTCGTATCTGACACTAAGGGAGCTTACGGCGGCCACGTGGAGGAAGGCTGCCGCGTGCTCTACCTCGCCGAGATCGTAGTGCTCGGGGTGGACGGGCTAACGCTGGCTAGAATCCCGGATGAGCGCGGGATCGGGAGGTTGAGAAAGAAGCCTTGATTTTAAAACCTCTTTCTAACACACCTTCAGTATCGCGTAGCTCCTGGGCGGGAGCTCCACCTCGAACCCTCCGCCGCCAACCGTGGAAACCGTGGCGCGACCCCGCACCAGCGTCGGTGAGCCGGAGAAGCCGCACAGCTCGGGGTTGATGTCAACTCTGGCTGAAACCCAGTGGCCGTTGTGGTTCACGAGCACGAGGTGGCCGTCGCTGTACGCGTGCAGAGAGACGTTCGTCAGCGGCCCCCTCGCCGGGCTCAGCTTGATGCCGAGGTGCTCGCCGACCAGATCCCTCACGGCTTGCCTAACGATTTCCGGGTACTCGCCCAAGAGCTGCGGGTAGTCCGTGATGCAGAGCGCGATGACGGGTACCCCCCTAGCCGCGAGCCTGAGTATGGCAGCCCTCCTCTCCCAACCGTCGCTCACCGTCACGATGCTCTCACCCTGCCTGGCGTTGAGCACGGGCCCCACCGGCAGCAGGCTCGCCCGCCTGTGCCCCTCCATCGCCGCGGCGCCCCGGTACTCGAAGATCGACGCGGCGAAGTGGTCGTAGAGGAGCTCCGCGCCGGCCAGAACATCGTAGCCGGCTTCGCCGGCGTCACCGCGCAGCAGGCGCCTGATAGCGCCGGAGGTGAGGAAGAGGACCTTCACTCTAGCGAGCAAGTCCTCCAGATCGATCAGGCCAACCTCCTTGGCTGTGAGGAGAACCGCGGAGCCCTTGGGCACTTCCCGCGCGGGCTTCAGGGGGACGCCGATCGACCCGATGTAGTCCTCGATGTAGCGGTCCTCCAGCGGCGAGAATGGTGGGAGCAGCGCCGGCCTTACTAGCCCGAGGGGCTCGCCCCCAACCCTCGATAGCGCGGAACTCAGAGCTGGATAGTGCTGCTCGACGGCTTCGACGTGCGGCTGGCACTTTGGTTGGAGGAGGTCCCAGAGGTTGAACAGCGTCAGCTCTGGCGGGAGGGGGGTGAGGCTGGAGAGCAGCTGGTCGATGTAGGTCTCCACGCTGACGGGGTGCTCCCAGCCCAATCCGTCGTACGTGTCGAACCACACCCCCTCAACGCCACCCGCGAGCTCGCGCACGAGGAGTGTGATGTAATGCGAACCGTAGCTGCGCACCCACTCCCGGGACTCTGTGCCAACGTATATCCCGTCGAACACCTTTACGAGGGATGGAACGTGAAGCCCCCTGACGTAGAAGTCCTCCCTCCACTCCGCCACCTTGACCACAACTCGCCTCCCACCGGCCTCGCGGAAGGGTTTAACGACGCGCTCCTTCGAGACCTCCAGGAGCAGCTCGGTTGAGAAGCGGGACCAGAGCCTAGCTGTGGGCGTGTCACCCCTCGACAGCTCGCGCAGCAGCACGCTCCTACTGACGGAGAGCCCGAACCTACGGTTGAACTCAGCCACGCAGTTCGGGCAGGTGCACCACTGCGCCCAGAAGTCGTCTATCAGGATGCTGTCGAATGCCGCTCCAGCCTCGCGCATCGCCTTCTCCAGAAGCGCCAGGTTCCTTTCATCGGTGAGGCAGATCACGCGGAACCCGAAATCCGCGTAACGCCCCCAACCCTCCCCCCACGTACCGATGCAGCTCCCTCCCGCAACCTCGTAGCCCTCACTCGAGAAAACCTTTCCAACTTTCGCCAGCTGGTCTGGTGGCACGAAGAGGCCCATCCGGTAGTTCTCAACGTAAACCCTTTCGACGTTCAATCGGCGTAGAAGCTCCAACGCCTTCTCCGCGGGTAGAGAGGCCTCTGCCAGCTGTTTCACCGTTTGGGCTGTGACGTAGACGGCCAACCTTGTCTCGGGCACGGGACGCCCGGTGCGAGGGGGCCAATAACTGTGCTCCTCCGACACGTTTAAAGCTTCTCGAATCCCGCGCCGCGCGTGCGTGAGGAGGTGAGGGTGGCTAGCGGTGGGAGAGGCGTCTACGACATCACGGCGCACGTCGAGAGGCTATCGAGGGCCTCGGGGGCGGAGCGGGGCATCATCATCCTGTACTGCACGGACCCGCTGTGCCGGCTGATCACGATCGAGTACGACGGTGACTTGATCGAGGATCTGATGGCGCTGATCGACGGCTTGAAGGCGAAGAACCCCTACGTGGTAGCTTCAATCTTCCACCCCAGCCTCGTGATCCCCTTCGAGCGGGGGCTTCTGCTCGGCTCCTTCCAGCAGATCTGCCTGCTCGACCTCAACGAGTCGGCTGGCGATAGGGTTGTGGTGGCTGAGGTGATCACGTGAGGGTGGTTAGAACGTCGAGGATCGAGCTGGTGACTTATGGGCCCAACAAGCTCTTTGACATCACCGACCGCGTGGCAGAGCTCGCCAGGGGTGTGGAGGAGGGCGCGATCGTGCTGCAAGCCGTCGGCTCGACTGGGGCGCTCGTAGTGCTCCCCAAGCGCAGGGAGGTTATCGAAGCCTTCGAGAGCGATCTGTGGGACCTCGTCCCCACCCTCGGTTGGAGGCACCCTGGCAACGCTTACGCGCACCTTCGGTCGACGCTCATCGGCACAACGCTGGCGCTACCCATCGTGGGCGGCTCGCTACCCATCGAGGGTAACGGCATCTTCTTCCTCGAGAACCAGCCTGCGCTGAACCGCCGGAGGGTGGTCGTGGCCGCCGTCGTGACGAGAGGTTGATAAACCGCGACGAGACGCAGGTTGGGATGAGCTACGAGAAGCTGGCTGAGCTGAAGGCCCGGTGGCTCCCGGTGTACCTGATCCTCCTAGTGGTGGTTGTACTCCTCGTGATCCACTTAGTCGTGATGTACTTCATGACGGGGAACGCGATTTACGCCAACCTAGCCATACTCACGGGACTCGCGATATACTTCTTCTACGTCGGCTTCGACAGGCTCAGGAAGATGAAGATCGAGAGGAAGAGGCTCCTCGAAGTCATCTCCTGCAGCAGCTGCGGCTTCCGCGAGGAGAGGGACCACGAGGTCGGAGACTACGTCTTCAAGGAGAAGGGACCCTGCCCCAAGTGCGGGGCCCCGCTTCTCGTTACGGCGATTTTTTCGGTGGTAGAGCGCAGATAAGGTTATATACCGCTCGCTCGACGTGAATCTATGACCTCCCTTTTCAGGGTGAAGCACCTAGGCTTCAGCAGCGGTGCGCCGCTCGTAGTCATCGATGATGGCTCCGCCGCTGCGCTCGGCGTTAGAGCCCACGACCGCCTCCTCCTCCGGAAGGGCGGGAGGGAGGTTACAGCGATCGTCAACGTCGCCCTCCAGATGCCCGCGGACACGATCCTCGTGAACGAGGAGGTCGCGCGGAGCCTAAACCTGAGCGAGGGGGATGTTGTGGAAATCGAGCCCGCCCCTCCACCCCGCTCCTCCCGCTACATAAGGGAGCTCATAGATGGGGCGTGGCTCAACCCCCAGGAGATCAGAACCATTGTGGAGGACATCGTCAGAGACCGGTTGAGCGACATTGAGCTGGCGGCCCTAGTCGTCGCTGTAAGCAGGAGGGGGCTCAGCGTCGAAGAGGCCTACCAGTTCTCCCGCGCCATGGTTGAAACGGGGGAGAGGCTGGACCTGGGCGTCAAGCCCGTGCTGGACAAGCACAGCATCGGCGGGATCCCGGGGGATAAAACCACGCTGCTCGTAGTACCGATCCTAGCCTCATTGGGTTACTACGTACCCAAGACCAGCTCCCGAGCCATCACGAGCCCCGCGGGCACCGCGGACAGGGCGGAGGTGCTGATGCCCGTCAACCTCTCCCTTGAGGAGATCAAGCGTGTGGTGCTCAAGGTCGGCGGATGCATCGCGTGGGGTGGCGCGCTTCGCCTCGCCCCAGCCGACGACAAGATCATCAGAGTGGAGCACCCGCTCTCCATCGACCCCTTCCTCGTCCCCTCGATCATCGCCAAGAAGGCGGCCGTGGGGGCAACGCACGTCGTCCTCGACATCCCCGTGGGGAGGGGTGCGAAGGTTGGGACGATGAGGGAGGCGGAGCAGCTCGCCAGGATGTTCATCGAGGTGGCCAGGAGGATGGGGATCCAGCTCACAGCTGTAGTTACGTTCGGGGATCAACCCCTCGGGAACACCGCTGGCCCCGCGCTGGAGGCACGCGAAGCCCTGCTAGCGCTGTCCGGTCAAGGCCCCGCCGACGTTGTTGACAAGGCTACGAGCTTGGTCGGCTCGCTCCTCGAGCTCATAGGAGTCACCAACGGTAAGGCCCTAGCGTTGGAGGCCATACGAAGCGGCAAGGCTCTAGCAAAGCTGCGGGAGATCATACGGGAGCAGGGAGGGGATCCCAATGTGAAGCCCGAAGACCTGCCAGTGGGAGAGAAAACTTTCACGATCTACGCGGAGCGCGACGGGGTTGTGACATGGGTGAACAACACAGCGGTTGCCACGCTCGCTCGACTCGCGGGAGCCCCGAAGGACAAGGGGGCGGGAGTGCTGTTGCACGCGAAGCTGGGGGATGTCGTCAAGAAGGGTGACCCACTGCTCACCGTGCACAGCGAGCACTCCACCAAGCTTCAGGCGGCTGAAGCCTACCTGGAGACTGCCACCGTGTTCGAGGTGGGAAGGCCAGGGCTCGACACGGTCATGAGAAAGATCGTGGAACCGGTCCTACCCATCCAGCAGATGGCCGTGGAGCACTAGGGTCTCCTAGCGCCGATCTCCTCGTAAAGCTCCGCGACTTTAACGGGTCTACCCAGCTCCACGGAGCGGTAGGCGGCGTCCGCAACCTCCTGCATCCTGACTCCGCAGAT
>JAVYQJ010000018.1 GCA_038731975.1 Thermofilaceae archaeon
AGGGCGAGTTTGAGGTCGCTGTGAACATCTGGGGTGTTGAAGTCATCTTCTCCCCCCGCGCCTACACGTACACGTACCGTAGGCACCCGCTCCAGAGGGTCGAGCTGGAGGAGTACCCGTGGCCGGAACTGGACGAGGAGGAGACGCAGCGCCTCGTCTCCCACGCCAGGAGGGTGTACGGCGACTACCTGCTAGTGGCAGGTGTCGAGCACCTCTGGGAGAACGCGTGGCAGCTCACGGGCTTCAACGAAGCCTTCCGAATGATGCTGAGGGACCCGGCGAAGTTCGAGAGGATTCTCGACGGTATCGACAGGATCAGGGTGGAGGAGGCCAAGTTGCTATGCGACCTGGGCGTGGATGTGATCTACGACGGGGACGACGTAGGCATGCAGAAGGGCATGATGATGAGCCCCCAGCTCTGGCGCCGCTACTTCAAGCCCCGCTACAAAAGGCTGATCGACGAGGTCCACCGGCGGGGGGCCTTCTTCATGTTCCACAGCGACGGGTGGATCGAGCCGATCATCCCCGACCTGGTCGAAATCGGTGTTGACATCCTCAACCCCGTCCAGCCGGAGTGCATGGATCCCTACAGGGTCAAGGAGCTCTACGGCGATGAACTCGCTCTGCATGGAACAGTCAGCGTGCAAACGACACTGCTCTTCGCCACGCCTCTCGAAGTGGAGGAGCTGGTGAGAGAGAGGGTGAGCAGGCTGGGACCCGAGGGCTTCATCCTCGCTCCAACACACGCTATCCAGCCCGGCACGCCGGTTGACAACGTGCTTGCCATGTACAGGGCTGCGCTGAGGTACGGGAGGTACCGTTAGGTCACGCTTTTAACCGCTCCCAAGGTGAGGCGATGTGGTCCACGAGTGGGCTCTAGCAGAGGCGATTGTTGCTTCAGCGGTTAAAGCATCGGGTGGGAGGCGGATCAAGCTGGTCAAGGTAATCTTGGGCGAGCTCCAGAACGCTGACCCCCAGGTGCTGGAGTTCGCGTTGGAGGAGCTCAAGAGGGGCACGCCGATGGAGGAGGCGCAGGTTCAGCTTGAAATGCAGCCGGCCGAGTTCGAGTGCGGCGTCTGCAAGTCGTCGTGGAGGCTCTCGGACCTGTCAATAGGTGAGGGGGAGCGTGAGGCGATCCACTTCGTCCCGGAGCTCGTCCACGCTTTCGTCCGCTGCCCCTCGTGCGGGAGCCCCGACTTCAAGGTTGTTAAGGGTAGGGGGGTCTGGATTGGAGGCGTCGAGGTCGAGTGAAGGGCTGGACCCGAGGCTGCAGGTGATCCCCGAGCGCTTAAGAGGGGTTTCGAGGATAGTCGTGGTCTGCAGCGGAAAGGGTGGAGTGGGGAAGACCCTCATCGCGTCCTTGAGCGCGCTGATTGCAGCGAGGCGGGGGCTGGCGGCGGGCCTCCTCGACTTGGACTTCCACGGCCCCTCCTGCCGAAATGTCCTGGGGGCCTTCGAGGCGAAGCCCGTGGAGGATAGGGGGCTCGTGCCCCCTGTAGTCGCCGGTGTTAAGCTGATGAGCCTGGATCTCTTCGCGGGCGACGCCCCCCTGCCCCTGAGGGGCAGCGACGTTACCGACGCCATAGTTGAGCTGCTCTCCGTTACGAGGTGGGGGAGGCTGGACCTCCTGGTGGTTGACGCTCCTCCGGGGACTGGTGACGAGCTCCTCGACGCTGTAAAGCTCCTTCCGAGGCTGGAAGCTCTCGTCGTCACAACTCCCTCGAAGCTCGCCTTAGCTGTGGTAGCCCGCCTAGTAGCGCTTCTAAAGGATCTCAGGATCCCAGTCCTCGGTGTGCTCGAGAACATGAGCTCGGGAGGGAGCAGCTCGGTGGAGGAGGCCTCTCGAGCGTGGGGTGTCAGCTACCTGGGCTGGCTCCCCCTCGACCCCTTAGTGGAGGAAGCCCTCGGCGACCCTGAGAAGCTCCTGAGAACCTCGGTTGCGCGCAGGCTCGAGGATGTGCTCAGGGGGGTCGGGCTCATCGCCTGAGGCTTGGTCAGCCCCCACCGTACCGCTCACCGCTCGGCTCTAGCGAACATCATCATCCCTTTCCGATCAGGGGTGCTTACGCTTAAGCGTTGCTCCGCCAAAATTATTTACCACTGAGTGAGGAGCCAATGATGCGAGAGGATTTAGCCAAGCTGGCTCTGGACGAGGCTTCCAGGCTTGGTGCAAGCTTCTCCGAGGTTAGGTTCGAGGACACGGTTAGGGAGCTGATCGTCTACGTCAACGGCAGGGTCGTCACTTTGAGCTTCCAGCGGAGCGTGGGAGCCGGCATCCGAGTGCTGCACGATGGGAGCATCGGCTTCGCTTCAACGAGCGACTTGAGCAAGGAGGGGGTCCTCGCCGCGGTTAGAGAGGCTGTGAAGGCGGCTAAGGCTGCTGCCCCGGGCGACAGGCGGCTGGCCCCCAATCCCGCCAAGTCCGCGCGCTACAGGATCGAGGGGGTTAAGCGCCACCCGGCCGTGGTGTCTCTCGAGGAGAAGCTGGACTTGGTCAAGCGCGCATACGGCGTAGCGAAGGAGGGGGGAGCAGCATCGGCCACGGCTAGGTACGGAGCCCACTACGGGGTTGTCGAAGTCTACGCGAGCGATGGTACATCGGTCTCGGCCGAGAGGCTAGTGGTGGGCGTATCAGCAGCGGTTGTGCTGAGGGAGGCGGATCGGGTGGGCGACGGCGCTGAAGCCCATGGCGCTTCGAGAGGGATTGAAGTGTTCGAGATTAGAACCCCCGAGCAGATCGCAGAGCAGGCTTTAGCTCACGCGCGCGACTCTCTGAGGGCTTCCCGCCCTCCCGCCGGCTACCTGACGGTGATCACGAGGCCTGAGCTCACCGGCGTCTTCGCGCACGAGAGCTTCGGACACCTGACGGAGGGGGACTTCGTCGCGGCCGGTACGAGCCCCTTGACCGGTAAGCTCGGCGAGAAGATCGCGAGCGACGCGGTTACGATTGTTGAGGCGGGCTTCGACGAGAGGGGGGGCTACGTCCTGCTTGCCGATGATGAGGGCGTCCCGACGAGGAGGGTCGTCCTGGTCGAGAGGGGTGTGCTGAAGGGCTACCTGCACAGCAGGGAGAGCGCGGCTCTGCTGGGGATGGAGCCCACGGGGAACGGGAGGGCGCAATCCTTCAACCATGAGGTGATCGTGAGGATGCGCAACACGTTCTTCGAGGCGGGCGACTGGAGCGAGGAGGAGATGATCCAGGAGACGAGGTACGGCTTGATTCTGGATAAGCCAGCGGGAGGGCAGGTGGAGGAGGACGGGACTTTCACGTTTAACGCGAGGATCGGCTACCTGATCGAGGGGGGCGAGATCAAGGAGCCCGTGAGGGACGTGGTGCTCGCCGGGAACATCCTTGAGATGCTGAAGCACGTTGACGCGGCGTCGAAGGAGGTGGTGCTATACACTAGCCCCTTCGGTGGGTGCGGGAAGATGGGTCAGATGGTCCACGTGGGTGACGGCGGCCCGGCTCTCAGGACTACGCTCCTCGTAGGGGGTGAGAAGCGGTGAGCAAGAGCGATCTGCTGGCACTAGCTGAGCGGGGGGTTGAGAGGGCTCTAGAGCTCGGCGCTGACGAGGCCGAGGTGTTCCTCAGCGTCTCCATGGGGAGGGACGTTTACTCGGAGGGGCAGCGGCTGAAGGCCGTCGCTCCCTCAAGCCAGAGCGCGCAGGTGCGCGTAGCTAAGGGGCGTAGAGTGGCTGCTGCTGTTGCAACCTCCTGCAACCGGGATGTGCTCGAGGAGCTCGTCTCCAGGGCGGTTGAGCTGGCATCGAAGGTCGAGGAGGACCCCCACTGGAGGGGGCTCCCCGACCCCGAGCCACCGCTGCACTCGTGGGTCGGCTACGACGAAGGGGTTGCTACCGCTGAGATCGGATGGCTCGCGGAGCTCGTCAGGGGCATGATTGATGAGGCCCAGCGCACCCCCGGCGTGAAAGTGACGGTTGCGAGCGCGGGCATATCGGTGGGGCGCTACGCCATGGCGAACTCCAGGGGTGTTTCCGTCGAGGAAAGGGGGACCCGCTGCTCCATCGGCATCTACCTGAAGGCGGGGGAGGGGACTGGTGGCGAATGGGCCTCCTCGAGGTCGCTCTTGCGCGACTACTACCCGATTGTCGATGCCGCCGTGAAGCAGGCCCTCGACGCCTCAAAGGCTTCGAAGCTCGGAGAAACACTGAAGGCCCCCGTCCTCTTCAGGGCGAGAACCTTTGCGCAGCTGCTCGCTAGCCTCCTCGTCCCCGCGTTAAGCGCGATGAGCGTCCTCGAGGGCTTCAGCCCGCTGGCCAATAAGCTCGGGCAGAAAGTTCTGGGAACCCTAACTATCCTGGACGATGGGACGGTGCCCGGTGGTTTAGCGACTAGCTTCTTCGACGGTGAAGGCGTGGCGAGGAGGAGGACGATCCTCGTGGAGGACGGTGTGCTGAAGAGCTTCTTGCACAACACCTACACGGCCCGCCGGATGGGCGTGGCGAGCACTGGCAACGCCTCGAGGGGCGCTGGCACAGTGGGCGTAGGGCCCTCGAACCTCATCGTGATGGGGGGAGGGTACTCGGAGAGCGAGCTGGAGGCTGAGGCCGCGCTCGTGGCCGACGGCACTCTCCTAAGCGTTCACACGGTGAACCCGGTGACGGGGAACTTCAGCGTTGTGGTCTCCAACCCGTACGCCGCGAAGGGGGGCGAGCTGACCCCTGTGAAGCCCGTCACCGTCAGCGGGAACATCTACGAGGTTGCGGCCCTCATCAAGCCGGCTCGGAGGGTGAAGGACACCAGAACGGGGATCTACACGCCCGATGTGCTCATCGGAGGTTTAACGGTGTCGGGCTAGACACCTGTGAACTTCAACCCTCTTTTTCCCTCGATAACCCCAGCCAGGCGTAGTACCAAGCTGCGCCGGCCGCGATGATCACGAACCCCCACACCAGCGCCCTGCTTTCAACGCTGAAAGCGAGGACGAGGCTCAATGCGGCGCCCAAGATCGCGTGCAGCGGCCTGAGGGGGGCTGCGAAGGGTGGGGTACGGCCCCTCCGCCATAGCACGACATCGGCCACGTTCGTGAGTACGTGGGTGAGCAGCACGAGGAAGCTTGTCACCATCGCCAGGCCCTTGATGTCCACGGATAGGACGAGGATCAGCATGATCGCCCCGGACAGGAGGATGGTGTACACGGGGGTTCCCAGCCTCGGATGAACCTTGGAGAGGGTTTTGGGGATCTCGCCGTTCCTAGCCATCGCGAAGAACACTCTCGACTGGCCCATCACCGAAGTGAGCACGACGCTCAGCGTCGCGAAGAGCCCGCCCACGCCTACGATCCAGCTGAAGCCGAGCATCCGAGCGACATCCTCGAGGGGCGCGTTGCTCTCGGAGAGCCGCTGCCAACCCGCGACGCCCACAGCTGTTGCGGTCACGAGGAGGTAGAGGGTGGCTGAGGTCCAGAGGGCTGTGAGGATCGCCCGTGGGATGTTCCGCTCGGGCTCGACGACCTCCTCGGCTATCATGGCGATCCGCGGGAATCCGATGTAGGCGAAGTAGAAGAGCGCCGTAGCCTCTAGGATCGGCGCGAAGCCCTTGGGGGCGAAGGGGTGGAAGTTGCTCAGGTCGATCCTCCCGACCCCCACGGCCACGAGGAAGAGGAGGGCTGCCACCTTGACGGCCACGAGGACGTTGTTAACCCGCGCGGACAGCTTCGCGCCAAGGATGTTCACCGCGGTGACTGCCACCACGAGCGCTGCGGCTGCGGCTCTGAAGTCAACCTGGGGTGCGAGCGCAGTCAGGTAGTAGCCAAACCCCTGGCTAGCCGTGGCGCCCAGGACGATGTTCCCGGAGACCCACATCCAACCCATTAGGAAGCCGACGAGCGGGTGGATCAGCGTGTGACCATACTCGTAGATCCCCCCGGCCTTCGGTAGGGCTGAGCCCAGCTCAGCGAAGCTTAGGGCGGTGAAGGTAGCGCTCACGCCCGAGAGCACGACCGCCAAGAGGACGGCTGGCCCAGCTAACCCTGCCGCGATGCCCACCAGGACGAAAATCCCAGCCCCAATGATAGCCCCCAGGCCGATCGACACTGCGTCTAGGAGGTTCAACTGGCGCCTTAGCACTGTGGCGGTGCTCACGCGCGCCCCGTGTAGCGCGGCTTTAACGCTTTTCGCCCCCATCGATACTGATATAAAGCGGGTGATATCATTGTGATGATATAATGGTAGTGATAGAGAGGTGGGAGGGCTACTGGCTCGGCGGCGAGAAGGCCTGGACCCTGGTTTACGGCCGGAGGAAGACGGGGAAGACGTTCCTGCTGAAGCGGTACGTGGGCTGGGACGCGTACTACACGGTGGGGAGGAGCGGGTACGGGGTTTTGGAGAGGGGTGGAAGCGAGCTCCTGCCGTACAGGGAGGGGTTGAGGGCTGTCATCGACTCGCTGAGGAGCGGGGGCACGGTCGTCATCGACGAGTTCCAGCGGTTGCCCGAGTGGGCCTGGGACTGGATCTCGAGCGCAGCGGGGTCTACGAGGGGCAGGCTGGTGCTCTGCGGCTCCAGCGTGGGCATCGTGTCCCGCGTATTCGATAGGAGGAGCCCCCTCCTCGGAGCCCTCAACCCGTTCAGGGTGGACCTCGCCTCACCCTCCGACGCAGTCAGATCCCTCTCGCGCCACCTGCCGCCCAGCAGAGCCCTGCTCTGGAGCGTGCTCGCGCGGGACCCCTGGCTACTGGGCCTCGTTGAGCCCACGGGCGATCCGGACAGGGTGCTAGCGGATAAGGCCCGCACCCTAATCCCTTCTGCCGCCGGCCTCATCGGTGAAGTGTTCAGGGAGGAGGAGAGGGAGCTCACGAGGCTGTACGATGCTACCCTCAGAATGCTAGCGCAGGGGTACTGGAGCGCGGGCGCCGTAGCGCTGAAGCTTTACGAGGCGGGGCTCATCGATAGGCCCCAGGCCTCCCACGTCACAGGGATCCTCGACCAGCTCGTCAAGCTGGGGCTCGCGGAGAGGCTGCGGCTCTGGAGGACTAGGCACGCGAGAGTCTACTACAGGCACCGCTCCAGCCTCCTCTCGATGCTGATGTACGTGGAGGAGAGGTACCCGGACGAGAGGCCCCCGCCGGAGACGATAAGGACCCTGCTCGGCGTGGAGGCGCAGTTCTTCGCCGGGGAGCTTCTAGCCGAGGTTAAGGGGTTGTCGAGAGCCTACCACGTGGCGGCGGAAAGCGAGGTCGACATCGTGCTGACGAAGGGCAGCGCGCCGGTGATCGGCTACGAGGTGAAGCTGGGGCCCATAGCACCGATCGAAGCCCGCAGAGCCGCGGAGAAGCTGAAGGCGCTGGGGATCCCGCGCGTGGGGCTCGTGAGCCTCTCAGAGACGCCGGAGGGAACCGCGGATGAAGCGCTCGGGCCCGACGATCTCGTCGAGATGGCGAGGCGGTACGCGGAGGAGAGGATAAGCAAATTAACCGAACGATAGAGAGGCGCCCATGGCGTCCAGGGAGGAGCTCCGGAAAAGGGTTTGGGAGAGCGGCACGCTCTTTGACGATTTCACGGAGATGAGTCCATACTGGGACTACAGGCGGGACAACTACGCCGGCTTCGAGCAGGAGGGCAGCATCCTGAGGCTCTGGAGCGGCCCCACGGAGGCGCTGTACTACTCCAACGCTGAGATCGCCGACGGGGTCTTCGACGAGCTCCCCTGGTTCAGGAAGACGTTCGAGGCGAAGGTGCGGCTCTCAGCCCTCCACTACGGCTCAGCGGGCTGGGGCTTCTGGAACCACTCGATGGTCTTCGACTTGAGCATGCCGATCTGGTTCATCCACTTGAGGAGCAGGGGACCCTACCTCTTAAACGGCTTCTTCGCTCAAGCGAAAAACCACCTATACCCGGTAAAGGTCTACAGCGGATCCCTAGCCCTCGTGAGCGTGGTCAGCAGGTTAACCGGAGGGAGGCTGGGGGTCGTCATCCACTCCGGGAAGCCTGCGATGCAGCAGCTCGACCTGACAACTTGGCACGTGTACAGGGTTGAGTGGGTGGAGGGTAGAGCGCGCTTCTACATCGATGGCCAGCTCGTAGCCCAGCTACCCCTGCCCGGCCCGGAGTACAAAGCTCGCGCGGACTTCTGGATCGACAACGCCGTCTTCGGCTACAACCGGCGCGACGCCGGCCGAGTGTACAGGCACCTGACGCAGGAGAACAGGTCCAGGACGTACTTAGAGGTCGATTACGTAAAAGTTTTTTAAAGAAAGCATTAATACCGTAAGAGATACTGATAAAGAATTAGGAAGTTTTATATACGTTTCCCTTACGAAGGTCGCGTGGAGGAGCACCACGTAGTCGATGCTCTGAGGTGTGTGATCCTGCTTGAGGAAGCCGTCGCGGACCTATACGATCGTTTAGCCCGGCTGGTCAAGATCGTTGAGTGCTCCGCAGCGTTGGCTTTCGTAGCGAGGGAAAGCTCAAACCACGCGGCGCTCCTAAAGAGCCTTTACGGTGAACCGTTGTCGGAGAAGTGCCCGCAGATACTGGGTACAGCTGGAACCACCACCCTTTCAAGGATTAGAGAGGTAGCAGCGAAGCTGGACGCTGGTTGGACGCCTAGCCACAGGCAGGTGGCTGAGCTCCTCGAAGAGCTGAACGACGTGGAACGCTTGGTTGGTGAAGAGGTTTACACACAGATAGCAGCCGCTGTTCTCTCCACCCGGTTCTCGCGGCTCCAAGAGGAGCTGTTGATGTCGATGGCTGAGGAGGAGAAGCGGCACTACGAAATCGTAAGGATTGTTGCGGAAGAGCTTAAGAAGCAATAAACCCTGCGGCGAGCTTAACGGCTACTTGACGTAAAGGTAGGATCGAACGCTATCGAGCACGGCCCAGCGCTCGCCCACCAGCTTCGCTCCGGATACTGTCGTCAAGCTCGAGGTCGTGAACACGATCAAACCCCCTTTTCTGGCAACCCTCACACCGTCCTGGAGCATGGCGTTGAGCAACTCCAGCTGCAGGCCCCCGCACGCCGCCGTACCAGCCGGCCCTTCTGGCGGCAGAGGAAGGTATGGCGGGTTGATGACTACGAAGTCGAATGAGTCGCCCCTCAGAGCCTGCGCGTTGACGCAAGCCACAGCGTGGAAGAGAGGGTCGAGGCTATTCCTCCTAGCGTTTAGCCCGGCCTCCCTCAGGCACCTCAAATCCACATCCGTCCCGACGATTTCAACCCCCAGCGACCCCACCAACGCTAGAGCGAGGGAGCCCACGCCAGTGCCGATTTCGCAGCCCAACTTGCACCCCTTTACAGCGTCGAGGGCCGTGTCGTAGAGGAGGCTCGTCGATACAAAAGTCGGCGCGAAGCAGCCCTTCGGCACAACCACCTCAACCCCCTTAAACCTGAAGCGGCCATGAACGGCTCTGACCAGCACGTTCAACACGCGAAGCGCAAGCTTAGCGCGAACCACGCTCACGAGGTCACGCTTCGGCTCAACCCTCAGCATCGAGGCACCCCAGCCGGTCCGTCAACATCTGCCGAGCCACAGGCTTTTTCACTTTAATGCTGAGCGCTCGCAACGTTAGCCAGCACACCCAGCGAGCCAGACAACCGAATCCGCGAGCACCGTCTTCATTAGCCAGTTAAGGGAGTCCACCCTTAGCTACCATGATTAATGGGTTAACGGCATAGTTCACTACTCTCTACCATGTGCCTTATCCACGGAGATCCTCTTAGCGAGGCTGGACGTGGAGTTGAGGTCTGCTAACACGAAGTCGAAGGTTTCGTCCCTCGAGAACCTGCTGCGGACGTTGAGAAAATAGGTTTCAAAATGATATCAAATGATATAGAGAAAAATGATATATAGACAAATCTCGAATAATCTTTGATAGCTGTGGAACGCTGGGATGTGGGAATTAGGTTCTTACACCTAGGATGTCGTGTGGCAGTCTTAGACCGCGTGGTACAGGGAGGCTATCGCTCTAGAGGGTACTACGGTAAATCCACGTTCTGCCACCCAGAGCCTCGAGCGTATTGTGAGCAGAAACGTATTGCTAGACCAATGGTTTGCGTAAGGTGGATGTTCGAGGAGAGGGAGTGGATGTTTTCGGTCGGTACAAGCGCGGGTGGTGCAGCATGAGGAGACTGGTAACCGGTTCGCCAAGACGAGACCCAAAAATCATCGCGGCGGTTGTCCTGATTCTGGCGGCTGCCATCAGCCTCTACGCCATTGCAATCTATGGGTTAAGGCAGAAAGCTATTGACGATGAACGTGGCGCGGCCAGCGGCCAGATCAATCTACCCGGGGAGGAGACTCCGCTTCAGGAGTCGGAGGATCTTGTAGGTGAACGCTATTTACAAGAGCTGAGTGCGTGCAGCGGCTTACAGCTGGGGGATGGGGACGTCCTGATTCTCGAGTACCGGTTCACCCCACCCGATGGAATTTTGATTCTTGAGGAGGAGGGCCGCGACTTCATCGCGTCTGCTGGAGGCGCTCTGCTCACAGTAGAGGTCAGCAGAATGGGGGGAAGCTACCGGGTTCTGTTCAGGCTGACGTACAAGGGTGTTGGGCTCCATCCGGTAGAGGGGGAACCGCCGGAAGAGTGGGAGAGGGTCGAGCTCAGCGTTGTTAGGGAGCTCCCTACGGTCTACGATCCGGGTCGCGGCTACAGCCTGCTGAACGGCACCCTGCTGGGCCGCTTATTCCCCCTATTCGAGCGAGGTGAGGCACTGTCGATCGATTACCTCTGGGCGAAACCCGGTGAAAGGTACGAGTTGGAGAGGCTGCGCGCCGTCAGCGCGCGCTTAGTGGACATCACTGTCTGGGACTTAGAGAGGAGGGTAGCGCTGGTGCTCAACGGTTCACGGGTGGTCGCGTCCATGCCTTTCGACGAGGTTCACAATAGGAGCTACGTCGAGGATACAATCAGGAGGACTGAGAAGCGCAGAGCTATTAGCGGCTGCCCGAACCTCCTCGCCTCCGCCAACTACGCGAGCGTTCTGAGGGAAGCGCAACTGCTGGTGTCCATCGATTACCCCACGTCCATCCCCACGTTCATCCTGATGGAGGGGGCCGCCAGGTACATGCCCGGCGGAAAGTACACGCGAAACGGTAAGCCGGTGGAGGAGCTCCCCGCCTCGCTCCTAGCCGAGCTCCTCGGTATACGCTCAACGACGCTAGCGCTGGAGCTCGAGGAAATCCGCCTCGAGAGAAGCGGGTAGCCTTAGACCTATTCAAATCTACACCCCAGCAGTATGAGCTGTCGCAGGGTTAGCTTTCACTCTCGTAGCACTACCTGCCGGCTCGATGGTGAGCGTATGCTTCGAGCGTTGAGCTTCACTGGGTGTGCTTGAGGAGCCAGTCGACTAGATCGGCGAGGACTTTGTCCCTCTCAACCTCGTTGAAGATCTCGTGCCTCAACCCCTCGTAGATCCTCAGGGTCTTATCGGGTGAGGATAGGGTTTCGTAGAGCCTGCGCGAAGCCGAGGGCGGGACGATTTGATCGTCTCCCCCGTGCATGATGAGCGCCGGCAGGCTGATCCGCCTGGCAGCCTCCCAGGCTCGGGGGACCGCTCTACCGAACTCCACGAGCAGCTTGAGGGTCGGATCCTTGAAGACGAGCGGGTCGCTCAGGTACTGCTGGGCTACGCTCGGGTCCTTCGAGAGGAGCTCCGCTCGCACGGGCGTCGCTATCCTGGCGCGGGGCCTTAAGGCGGCCATGAGCTGCAGCATGATCCTCGTGGTAGCGCTGACCTTCAGCTCCACAGCCGCGCCGCTCGTGATAAGCCCGGACAGCTCACCGCCGATCCTCGGCGCGGTTAGAACGGCTATCAGCCCACCCATGCTGTGCCCGAGCAGGAAGGTTCTAGCACCGGTCTCTCGATGGGCGTACCGCACGAACGCCTCGGTGTCCTCGACGAACTGGTCGAAGCGCTCGACGTAGCCGCGGGGCGCCTCGCTGCGGCCGTGCCCCCTCAGATCGTACATGTAGAGGGCGAAGCCGCGCTCCGCTAGGTAGCGGCCGACGTGGTCGTACCTGCCGGCGTGCTCCGCGAAACCGTGAACGCCGACGACGAGGGCTTTCGGTGCAGCCTCGGGAAGCCACTTGTAGGCGACAGTCGCCAGGCCCGTCGCGAGCGTTACACGCTCCTGCAGGGCCGGCACATGGTCTAGGCCCGATGCTACGTAAAAAACATTAACTCCCAGCTGAGCTGTAGCGAACATGTTCGGAAGGGTCACTCAAGTGGCGATCGTCGTCAGAGACATCGAGAGGGCGGCTACGCTCTGGGCAAGGCTGCTCGGCGTGGAGAAGCCGAGCATAATCGAGACGGAGGAGTGGGAGAAGACCGGCATGACCTACAGGGGCGCCCCGTCCAGGGCGAGGGCCAAGCTAGCCTTCTTCAACCTGGGGAGCATCACCATCGAGCTGATCGAGCCCATCGGAGGCCCCAGCACTTGGAGCGAGTTCCTCGAGCAGCAGGGCGAGGGGATCCATCACATCGCCTTCGTCGTGGACGACATGGAGGCGGCGGTAAGAAGGCTGGAGGAGCTTGGAGGCAAGCTGGTGCAGAAGGGGGATTTCGAGGGTGGATCCTACGCCTACGTCGACGCCAGGTCGAGCCTCGGGGCGATAGTGGAGCTCCTCACCTTCAAGCGCTAGCCCCTGAGCCAGCGCATCTCCTCCATCACTTTTTCCAGTTCGGCTGCGAAGAAGCCGACAGCGTAATCGCTGACGCCGCCCACCCACAGCAGCTTCCCCCGGTGGAGGATTAAGCCGTCGCCGAAGATGACGAGCGGCCGATCCCCGTACTCCTCCACGATCCCCTTCGGGGCGAGCAGGTAGTCGCTCACGGCCAGGAGCTCGCCGCCGCCGTCGAGGAGGGCGAACCCCTCCCTGTACGAGTAGTCGCCCCTCAGCACCCCGTGCCAACCGACCAGGTACTCGTTGCTCGACAGCTGAACCACGTTCGTCGACCACCCCACCTTGAACTCCCACTCCTCGTGCGCGAGCACGGGCTCCATCGACTCCGCCTCGATCGCCAGCCGGTCCAGGGATGCGGTACCCCTCCAGCAGACTTCAACGTCGCCCAGCGTCGGCCTACACAGCAGCACGGCTCCACCGCCCTCCAGCCGGAGTATCGCGCTGTCCTTCATCTTCGGGGCGAACGAGCCCTCCGCCCCCTCGATTCGGAGGTAGCCCCTACTCAGGACCTCCAAGTTGCTGCCGAGCTTGGCCAAGCCTTGAACCCACTTCAGCTCTAAACCGCTTGCCGCGTGGTGGTAGCCGAAGCCGGTGTAGAGCACGAGGAAGCCGTCAGGCTGGCTGTAAACCCTCGCGTCCTCGCACCCCCTGAACTCCCACAGCTCCTTCGGCCAGAGAACCACCCGGGCCGACAGAGGTTTCTCGAGCTCCCCCGAGAGTAGGCGCTCCACGTCGACCGTGAAGAGGCAGATGCTGGACGTGTAGTTGTAGTAGTCGAAGACCGTGCGCGGGAAGACCAGCAGCTCCCTCCCCCTCAGAGCCGCGCCCGGGTTGAAGGCCGCGACAGGCCTGCGGGGGTAGTTTGCGACGACCAGGTCTGAGGGGAAGACGTAGGCGATCCTCTCGAAGACGTCGCGCGTTCTAGGCGACCTCAACCCTCTGAGCTCGCGCATCTTCGCTAGAGCCCTTTCCCTCAAGCGGTCCTCCAGCGCCACGGAGGCTCCACCAACGACTGGTAGAAAAGGCTATAGGCCGGCGGCCCTATTCACCCTCCTCCAGTAGGATGCGTAGAACGGGTTGAGGCACCGGCCGGGCTCGACGCGCTGCAGCCACTTCTCCTCCACCCTCGCAGCCGCCTCAAAGGCCTCGAGCGTCAACCTCCTGAATGCCTCAGCGGATGCTTCACCCTTGAGGTACGCCTCCCTCAGGCTCAGTGCTCTAGCGTGGAACTCCCTCTCGAGCTCCCCCATCTCGGCGGCTATGTGCGGAGCGTAGCGCCGGTAGCTGAAGTTGATCCTCCTGCTCAACGCCTCGTGCCTCCACCAGTAGCTTCTCCCACCGTCATACCTGCCGGTGGGCACGGGCCCCAAATCGGGCAGCCCGGCGTCGAGGAGCACGGGCTTGAACATGCCGATGCAGGGGGTGGACGTGCCGGTGGTGAAGGCGAGGGGCGCTCTATCGTACAGCAGCGCTATAAGGGAGCAGGCCGTCTGAGAGGGCCTCGTGAGCCCGCCAGCGTGCATGCACACGTCCCTCATGGACCCCCTGCAAGGATCGTACGGCTCGAACGAGTGGCTCCGGAGCAGGCTGGCGATGAAGAAGAAGTCTATGGACCCCCTCGCCCCCCTGAGCTTCCCCTCGGTGAAGGCCTGCCTCTCCCTCCCCCTCGCCATCCTCGTGTAGAACCAATCCGAGAACCTCCCGGCGAAGTTGAACTCCCCCCTTGAGGCGAGCTCTGAAACCCCCTTCGAGGCCAGATCCCAGCCGGATCCTATCGAGAGGGCGTTTGAGATGGAGCCCACCTCCCTGACGCGCCTCGCCACCCACTCGCGCCCGGCAGTCTCGAGGATCCACGCCTCACCGGGGTCGGCGATGAGGAAGGAGTTGTGGTAGTAGAAGCCCCGGGTCGCGCTGCAGCTGCCCCCCTGCCCGTGCTCCTCGAGGAGGCGCGTGATCCAGTCAACCGCCTCCCTGGCGCTCCTACTCCTCTCCAGCGCGAGCCTGACGAGGTCCATGCCGGTCAACCCTGTCCTGGCGTATGGCACCCTGGTGAAGACGGCCTCGTTCCCGATAGCGACGCCGTGCTCGTTCACCCCCATCTCCGCACCCCACATCCAGTACGGCCGGCAGATGAGCACCGCGTACACCTCGTCCACCTGCTCGACCTCAACGTAGGTGCACTTCACCCTCTCCTCCACCGCCCGCCTGCGCGGGTGATACTCCACCACTTGCGCCTCGTTGGGCTCGCGGTCGCTGTTCTTCGCGAAGATCGTCACCCCCTCCCGGGTCGCGCCCCTCAGCGCGACGAGCGTGTCGCACATGCCGCTGGTACGCCCCTGAGGACCGTATAATAGGCTTCCGCACTGTTTTTAACCGGCTGATGGAGGGGGCGCCGATGACGGAACCCTACAGGGATCCGAGGAGGCCGGTGGAGGAGCGCGTCGAGGATCTGCTCAGGAGGATGACGCTCGAGGAGAAGGTTGGGCAGCTGTGCCAGTACAGCGCCCACTTCGGCCCCACCGAGGAGTTGAAGGAGTTGATTAGGAAAGGGCTGGTGGGCTCCCTCCTCAACATAACGGGTGTCGAGCGGGTCAACGAGGTTCAGCGGGTTGCCGTCGAAGAGTCCAGGCTGGGCATCCCGCTGCTCATCGGCTTGGACGTGATACACGGCTACAAGACGGTCTTTCCCATCCCCCTCGCCCTAGCGAGCAGCTGGGACCCGGAGGTCGTGAGGAGGGCCGCCGAGATCGCGGCCCGCGAAGCCTCGGCTGAGGGTGTGAAGTGGACGTTCGCCCCCATGCTCGACATCGCGAGGGACCCGCGCTGGGGTCGGATCGCGGAGGGCTTCGGCGAAGACCCCTACCTCGCTTCCGTGATGGCCTGGGCCGCGGTGAAGGGCTTCCAGGGCGAGCGGCTGTCGAGCGACCCCGAGAGGATAGCGGCCTGCGCGAAGCACTACGTAGCCTACGGGGCGGCTGAGGGCGGCAGGGACTACAACACGGTCGACATCTCTGAGAGGACGCTGCGCGAGGTCTACCTGCCGCCATTCAAGTCTGCCGTAGCTGCCGGAGTCGCCACGGTGATGAGCGCCTTCAACGACCTGTGCGGCGTGCCAGCGTCGGCGAACGAGTTCACGCTCAGGAGAGTGCTGAAGGGCGAGTGGGGGTTCAGGGGCTTCGTCGTCAGCGACTGGAACGCGGTTGGAGAGCTGATCCAGCACGGGATCGCCGCCGACGGGGCTGAGGCGGCTCGGCTCGCGGTGGAGGCGGGCGTGGACATGGACATGGTCTCCGACCTCTACCGCAGGCACCTCGCCGAGCTCGTCAGGAGGGGCGTGGTGCCGGAGAGCCTGATCGACGAGGCGGTCAGGAGGGTCCTCCGGGTGAAGTTCCTGCTCGGCCTCTTCGAGAACCCGTACGCCGACCCCGAGAGGGCGAGGAGGGTCGTGAAGTGCGGGGAGCACGTGGAGGCGGCGCTCGAGATCGCGAGGAAGTGCATCGTCCTCGTCAAGAACGAGGGAGTCCTACCCCTCAGCAAGAGCCTGCGCAGGATCGCCGTGATCGGGCCCCTCGCCGACGACCGCGACGCCGTCCTCGGCTGCTGGCGCGCCCTGGGCGACCCTGGCGACGCCGTCAGCGTGCTCGAGGGGGTGAGGAGGAAGGTGGGGTCAGCTACAGAAGTGCTGTACGCGAAGGGCTGCGACGTGAGCTCCCAGGATCGGAGCGGCTTCGCGGAGGCCGTGGAGGCGGCGAAGAGGTCGGACGCGGTCGTGCTCGTCGTGGGGGAGAGCGCCGACATGAGCGGTGAAGCCGCTTCGAGAGCCCACCTCGATCTACCCGGGGTGCAGGAGGAGCTCGTGAAAACCGTCTGGGAGGCCGTGGGCGGCAGGATCCCCGTCGTCATGGTCGTCATGTCGGGTCGGCCCCTCACCATAAAGTGGGCGGCGGAGCACATCCCCGCCATCGTGGTCGCGTGGCACCTGGGCGTGAGGGCGGGCGACGCCGTAGCTGACGTCCTCTTCGGCGACTACAACCCGGGCGGGAAGCTCCCCGTGACGTGGCCGAGGGCGGTCGGGCAAGTGCCGATCTACTACAACCACAAGCGCACGGGTAGGCCTCCGAGCGCCGAGCGCTTCACCTCCAAGTACATCGACGAGGACTGGAGGCCCCTCTTCCCCTTCGGGCACGGGCTCAGCTACACGAGGTTCGAGTACAGCGACTTGAGGGTCGAGCCGGAGAAGGTGGAGCCCGGCGGAACCGTCACGATCAGCTTCGAGCTGGCCAACGCGGGCGAAAGGGAGGGCGATGAGGTGGCGCAGCTGTACGTGAGGGACGTGGTTGCCAGCGTGACGCGGCCGGTGATGGAGCTGAAGGGCTTCAAGAGGGTGACGCTGAAGCCGGGCGAGCGGAGGAGGATCGTGTTCAAGCTACCGACGCAGCTGCTCGCCTTCTACGGCCGCGACATGAAGCCCCGCATCGAGGCTGGGTTGTACGAGGTCATGGTCGGCTCCTCCTCGGCCGACATCAGGCTGAAGGGCAGCTTCGAAGTGCTGCGGACGCTGATTCTCGAGGAGGACGGCAGGGTCTGGTTCACCGAAGCGCAGGTGCTCTAAACTCAACCGCTTCCTTCCACCTCCCTTAGGAGGAGGGAGAGCAGCTTTAGCGCCTGCGATCCAGCGGCTACGATCGCCATCGTCAGCGCAACCCCCTTCACCATCTCCAGCACGGCCGCAACGACGTCGTGCATGGCTGTATCCTTCGCTCAACCGCTTTAAAAGGATTCCCGGGCACCAGCTCCTAGCACGCCGGTATACCGCGGGTCATACCCTACGCCTCAGCAGCGCCTCCCGGAGGGCGAGGACCTTCCGCCTCGGCAGCTCCTCCCTGTAGCTCCTACCCGGGTACTCGCTGTGCGTCGTTGCCACGACCAACCGCCTCGGGCCGTGCACCTCCAGAAGCTGGAGCGGCACCCTGAGGAAATCCTCGACCCCCACCGAGTCGTTGAAGACGAGGTCGACGGGAGCCCCCGTGAAGAACACAGCGTCCCCGGCAATCCTCCGGGCTTCAACCACCTCCCCCACCCACTTGAGCGCCTCGGCCGGCGTCGACTTCGGCGATAGATCCAGCGGGTGGAGGCCGTCGTACAACCTCGCGAGCCTCTCCAGAAGGCCGCCCCTCCTCAAGTCCCCGTCGCAGTGGAGGATCGCGTACTTCCCAGCCCTCCTGACGGCCGAGGCGATGCGCTCGTGCCAGGGCAGGTACACCTCCTCGTAGAAGCTCCAGCTGTAGCTGGGCCCCGAGTAGGTGGCAGCGTCGTCCGCGACCCTGACGGCGTCGACGGCGTCCAGCTCCGCCCCAGCCTTCACAACCTCCAGTATGACGCCCGCGATCCGCTCGTAGATCCTCAACGCCTCACCCCTCCTCAGCACGTAGAGCGAGCCGAAGCCGTAGCGGTGCAGCACCTGCCCCAGCTCCCAACCCCTCCCACCACTCGGCGGCGCGAAGAAGCCCTCCGCCGTCTCCGTCGGCCCGAGAACCTTCAGGATCAGGAACCTACCCTCAGCCAACCCCTTCACCCTCTCCAGGAAGCCCCTCACAGCGGCCTCCGCAGCCTCACCAGGGTCAGGCCAATCGTACGCGTCCGCGCGAACCCTGTCCAGCCAGGCGCCCAACCCCTCCCCCTCCAGCCTCCGGAAGGGGCCCCCAACCTCGAAGAAGCTCCGCCAACCCCCAACGCGGACCCCAGCCCCCAGCGCGTCGCTCACCGAAGCCTCAAAGCCCTTGTCGTCCGACTCCACGTGCAGCGCCGGCCGCTCAGGCTCCAACCCCTCGAAAACAGCCCTAACTAACCTTCTACCATCCACGCGCCAGCTAGAGCGGGGCCGCTTAAAGACCCTGCGACGCACACACAGTTCACTGTTTCTGGCAGCTGAGCACCTTCGATGAACTGCGGCAGCTGCACGTTTGAGTGCGGTACGCTGGATAGGTTATAAATCAGGGTTGCTTATGCGGTTCTGATGCAGGGGGTGGAGAGGGCGAAGCTGAACGCGGCGAAGGCCGTCCTGGGCGAGATAGAGGGGTGCAGCGTGGTCGGCGTCGGCACCGGGTCGACGGTGGAGAAGCTGATCGAGCTGCTGGGCGGGCTCGAGGGGTATCGGGGGAAGCTGTACGTCGCCTCCTCGATCGATACGGCCCTCAAGCTCTCCAGGGCCGGGCTCCGGGTCCTCGACGCCTCCTTCGCGCCGGAGGTGGAGGTGTACGTGGACGGGGCGGACGAGGTGGACGCCAGGTTGAGCATGATCAAGGGCGGCGGCGCGGCCGCCACGATGGAGAAGATCCTGGCACACTACGCGAGGAGGAGGGTCTTCATCGTCGACTACACGAAGCTGGTCGACAGGCTGGGGGAGAGGCACCCGGTCCCGATCGAGGTGCTCCCCCAGGCCCTCGGCCCAGTCCTCAGAAGGCTGGCGGAGTGGGGCTTCAAGGCGGAGCCCCGCTACCCGGGCAGGGGGAAGATGGGGCCCGTCGTGGCCGACACGGGGGGCGTCGTGGTGGACGTCTACACCGGCCCCATCGAGAACCCCGAGGAGCTGAACCTCAGGTTGAGGAGCCTACCCGGCGTCGTTGAGACCGGGCTCTTCATCGGCTACGCGGACGCCGTCTACGTGGGTTACCCCGACAGGGTGGAAGTCCGCGAAAGGGGCGGAGGGATTACCAGGGTAATACCTGTTTAGTACGCTTGTAGCAAAAACACTTTCGAGGATCTAACCTCGGGGCCTTTTTCAGCCCGCGCGATCCCAGCCGACCGATGGCCGCGAGAGTGGTGTCAATCGAGGAGTACGAGAGGAGGATCCTGTCGAAGCTGCTGAGGGAAGCCGGCGTAAACCCGGAACCCATCGTCGAGCGCTTCGTGAGGATGAGGGACGGCTACGCCGCCCGCCTCATCGAGCGCCTCTCCCGGATGGAGCCCGAAGAAGCCTCGCGCGCAGCCCAAAAGCTCCTCAAGTCGCAAAACCCCCTGGACAAAACCCTCGGAGCCTGGCTAGCATACCGGGAACCACCCCCAACCCGAAGCCCCACACCCCTCTACCTCTAAACCGCCAAGCCCGCAAACCCCTCCCCCCACCACGCGCCCACCAGGCCGCCAATGCCGGCCCTCGATTCGCGCAGACCCCCGCGCCGCCTAGAGCCACCGGCACCGTAGACGACCCTCAGCACACCATCGAATCACACGGACCCAGCACCAAGCAGCACACCCCGAGCAGCCGGACACCGCCACGTCCCCCTCTACGATGAGCAGAGCGGCGCCAGCGGCACCTCTACGCGCAAAACAGCTAGGCAACCCCGCCTCCCTCACAGCCCCACCCCCAGGTCAGGATCAATAAAATAACGGAAAAGTGTGAGAACATTCGGGGCCGGGGGTATTTAAGGGTTTTGGACGGGGGTTGGGAACAACGCGGGGAAAACCGTTCCCAACGGGGAACACGCGGCCGCAACCATACACGGAAAGAGGATGTGCACATAAAGGGAAAGAGAAAGCGGGAGAAAAACAGAAGAACTTAAAAACCCCCACACGAGACACACAACGGACGCAATCAAGAGATAATAGAAAGCACCCTCACGGTTCAAGTGGTGGACGCTGAGACCGGTGCACCCATGACGCAATCAAGAGATAATAGAAAGATCCACCGCTGCGCGTCCAGCCCGCTCACGCCCTGCGTGACGCAATCAAGAGATAATAGAAAGTGATGGTTTTCACCAACCTGGTTTCCAGCCGGAAAATCGCGGACGCAATCAAGAGATAATAGAAAGGTACGTCGGGAGGACTGCCACTCTCACGTAGCCGAAGGGTTTCGGTATCCGGACGCAATCAAGAGATAATAGAAAGGTTGTTGCCATCATAGCATTAGGCCTAGTCTGGACGCGACGCAATCAAGAGATAATAGAAAGAAGGTTCTTGATCAGTCGATGAAGGTTGTCAGCTGTCGGGACGCAATCAAGAGATAATAGAAAGCATCTCGCTGGCGGTTAACCAGGCGTGGGCCGCGGGCGCTGAGCTCACGGGACGCAATCAAGAGATAATAGAAAGAAGAGGGGAGGGGGTGGGTTTTGAACCGGTGCGGCGTGTAAATGACGCAATCAAGAGATAATAGAAAGCCTGAACGACCTGAAAGAGGCCGCGACCTTCATCGAGAAGACGCAATCAAGAGATAATAGAAAGGATGGGAAGCTCCCCGGCGCAGGCGTAGAGCTCTAACCGGGGCCGACGCAATCAAGAGATAATAGAAAGCTGGAACCAGTGCTACTTGAAGTTCTTGAAAAATGGAAATTATTGGGACGCAATCAAGAGATAATAGAAAGAGTTTCCAGACTTCAGTCTCGCTCCAGCAGTAACCGGGTTCGGGGACGCAATCAAGAGATAATAGAAAGTTTCCTTTTCCTTTTTCCGATTATTACTCGCCCCATGGGGGGACGCAATCAAGAGATAATAGAAAGCCGCACGACAGCTGATGTCTTAACCCTCTTCATCCTAGCGACGCAATCAAGAGATAATAGAAAGGACCCACTCGCGCGCGGGCCACTGCGTGGGGTCGCGGGACGCAATCAAGAGATAATAGAAAGAATGATAACCCAATCAGCAGCATACCACTTCCACTCTGCAACACAGACGCAATCAAGAGATAATAGAAAGACTTCGCCGCGGACGGAGACGTACGCCCTCCCGATGAGCGACGCAATCAAGAGATAATAGAAAGGATAATAGAAAGTTCCTGATCGGGTGGTTCGAGAGGGTGACGTAGAATGCCGGTCGACGCAATCAAGAGATAATAGAAAGACCATAAAAAACATGGAAAGTCCAGCCGAAAAAACAGCTCGACAAATGACGCAATCAAGAGATAATAGAAAGCTGAGAAAAAGCGCTGCCCGTTCATTGACTCTTGCCTAAGACGCAATCAAGAGATAATAGAAAGCTTTTCTTTCTCATGCGACTAGATTTTTGAAAAGTGGACCTGACGCAATCAAGAGATAATAGAAAGTCTCGCAGATCTCCTCCCTCCACTTGAGGAGGAGGTCAATTGCGACGCAATCAAGAGATAATAGAAAGCCCCACAGCTGTGGAACCGGCCCTCAGCTCGCCCGCCAGCTGACGCAATCAAGAGATAATAGAAAGGCTGTGAGTGCTTCGAAAGGGCCCGTTACGACGACCTTGTAGTCGGACGCAATCAAGAGATAATAGAAAGATACTTAGTGATCAATACAAGCGACATTGAAATGTTTGAGGACGCAATCAAGAGATAATAGAAAGGTTTCTAATGTTGCCCTAAACGTAGCACTAATGTGTAAGACGCAATCAAGAGATAATAGAAAGCGTGAGCGCTGAGCGGTACACCGTCCAAGTAACCCCGGTTTTGACGCAATCAAGAGATAATAGAAAGTCCCATATCCATCCAGCTAGCATCTGCCACGCCCTAGGACGCAATCAAGAGATAATAGTCAAGAGATAATAGAAAGTCTATTCTCCGTATTACGTTACCGGTGAGAGTCAAAAGGACGCAATCAAGAGATAATAGAAAGCTAGGATCCTCAACTCTCACCACTCTAATAACGATATCTCCTTGAAGACGCAATCAAGAGATAATAGAAAGTAAGAGGGAAAACGTGGTAGTGGTGGTCTGGCGTGCCCGTCGATGGGGTAGACGCAATCAAGAGATAATAGAAAGGTTTGTCATCAAGTACCATATACCCTAGGTCTATTTAAACCTTGACGCAATCAAGAGATAATAGAAAGGTGCCCGATACCGCCGTCACGTCGACGCACACCTCGGCGGACGCGACGCAATCAAGAGATAATAGAAAGCGCGAGAAATGTCCTGCGCGGTTTCAAAGCATTCTATGATAACCCGGACGCAATCAAGAGATAATAGAAAGTTCAAGGGTGGCTCTGCGTTCGATAACAGGGTGCTCTGGTCTACCTTCGATGACGCAATCAAGAGATAATAGAAAGTCGGAAAAGAACAGCTCAACGATATACGGCTCCGCCCACACCCGCGACGCAATCAAGAGATAATAGAAAGCAGTTCTTCGGTGATTTCATCTTCAATTATTCGCAAAGACGCAATCAAGAGATAATAGAAAGCCTCACGTATGCCAGCGGTATCACCTCTATTATTTTCGCGACGCAATCAAGAGATAATAGAAAGCCAGGCTAACCGCCGTGGACCTGTTCCTCAGCGTAGCCGACTTCCGACGCAATCAAGAGATAATAGAAAGCTCGAAATCGTAGTGCTCGTACACCTTCCTGAACTCTTCCGACGCAATCAAGAGATAATAGAAAGTTTTTTCCGTCATCGTGAAGGTAGTGCGGGTGTGGTTAAAGACGCAATCAAGAGATAATAGAAAGCATGTCGGTCGGCGTGCCGAGCGAGGAGAAGGGCGCCAGACGCAAGACGCAATCAAGAGATAATAGAAAGGAGTCCAGGTCGAACGTCTACGCGTTCGTCAGCGAGCTGAGGAGGACGCAATCAAGAGATAATAGAAAGTTTATATATGTAGATAGAAAACCATGCCGCGGCCACGTAAGTTGACGCAATCAAGAGATAATAGAAAGTAAATATGTTGAATCAGCCACGAACGATGTGGGCACACTGATTCCACTGACGCAATCAAGAGATAATAGAAAGTTTAAACACGGTGTCGCTGAACGCCCTGAACCAGTCGACAGGACGCAATCAAGAGATAATAGAAAGTCGACGGTCGCTCAACTGGAGACCCTTCGTTTTGAGATCCAGCAGACGCAATCAAGAGATAATAGAAAGTTGCGGATGGTGGTGGCGGCGGTTGCGCCACGCGGGGCAGAACCGTGACGCAATCAAGAGATAATAGAAAGCTCGCTTCACCGTCCTGCCTGACCGGCACCAGCACCACCGACGCAATCAAGAGATAATAGAAAGAGGGGGGTGAGCTGAGCAGGCCGAGCATCTCCGAGCTGGGACGCAATCAAGAGATAATAGAAAGCCACATTTTGGACAGATTGCACGTGCCACACGAGTCCCTTGTGGACGCAATCAAGAGATAATAGAAAGCAGACCTGGAGGCAGCCTTCAGCGCCGGCGACCTGCTGCTCGCAGGGACGCAATCAAGAGATAATAGAAAGGATGGTGATACCCGACGTCGGGTTCGACAGATCCACAGGACGCAATCAAGAGATAATAGAAAGGTATTTACCTTCGCGCAGGGCCGCCACGTCGATCGGGCCCGACGCAATCAAGAGATAATAGAAAGAGGGCCACGGCGCCAATAACCATATATTTCTATCACTGGTTCTGTTGACGCAATCAAGAGATAATAGAAAGTCCGGCGCCTCGAGGAGCAACCTTTTCGCCTCGTCGAAGTCCCGTGACGCAATCAAGAGATAATAGAAAGTACAAACGGGCGGGGTTCGTGGAGGTGGGGGTGACGCCGCGCACCGGGACGCAATCAAGAGATAATAGAAAGTCGAATTAACTGTTAGCGCCCCCGCCACTCCGGCCCCGGGACGCAATCAAGAGATAATAGAAAGTTCGATTATGATCTTTGTCTTCATCGCTATAGGGGGCGAATAGGGACGCAATCAAGAGATAATAGAAAGTTCCAAGCTCGCGAGGGCGCCTATTTTCGCCGCGATCGGTGTGACGCAATCAAGAGATAATAGAAAGCACGGCCGTCAAAGCGATACCGATAACGGCCATGAACGCGCCGGACGCAATCAAGAGATAATAGAAAGCATTTCAAACAAATTTTATGTCAGAGGCATTAGGGGGACGCATTATACAAGACGCAATCAAGAGATAATAGAAAGTCTTGATCAGGAACGTGATGGATGCGTACATCGTCGACAACGAAGACGCAATCAAGAGATAATAGAAAGTTCTTAACTAAGAAGAGCGAAACTGGCGAGGGGGCATTAGACGCAATCAAGAGATAATAGAAAGAGCTAAACCCCCGGCCACGATACAAACATTCCTACCCCCGACGCAATCAAGAGATAATAGAAAGTTTCCTGCGTTCCAGCCGGCGCCTGACGACGTTTGAAATGGCTTCGTGACGCAATCAAGAGATAATAGAAAGTGTCCACGGCGCTGAAGGCGGCGGCTGCGGTGCTGGCCGCCCGACGCAATCAAGAGATAATAGAAAGACGGTATTGACGGCAAACGTCACAGCGTACGCAAACTACGGGACGCAATCAAGAGATAATAGAAAGCCGCAAGGTTCGGGACGCGATATTCCGCGTCTGCAGCCGGACGCAATCAAGAGATAATAGAAAGCATCGGGTGTCAACCTGTTGAGGAGTTTCAGATTTTTCACGTGAGACGCAATCAAGAGATAATAGAAAGTTCTCAGATCGGGCAAGTGACCCGTCTGTTTTGTGAAACAGACGCAATCAAGAGATAATAGAAAGCACTATTACGTTCTCAACCTTCTCCAGGTCATCGGGGGTGTGACGCAATCAAGAGATAATAGAAAGTCAACAAGAGGGGGGTGCTGGAGGGGGGCAACAAGGGCAGCAGCAAGGGGACGCAATCAAGAGATAATAGAAAGCGTAGGCCCTGGCGATCGTCTCCGCGTGCTGGAGCCACAGCTGCGACGCAATCAAGAGATAATAGAAAGCCGTGTGTACTAGTACATGGGGCGAAAAAAATGGGAATCGGGAAGACGCAATCAAGAGATAATAGAAAGGAGATTGCCGCGTTCGAGAAGGGAAAGTACGTTGTGGCGGACGCAATCAAGAGATAATAGAAAGCCCCCTGTGTGACGAGCTGGAAGATGTAGTCTCTTAAAGATATGTGACGCAATCAAGAGATAATAGAAAGGAAAAACCGGTATCCATTCTTGAGGTAGCGCTCGATCACTATCATTAATGAGACGCAATCGAGAGATGGGAAGTGGCTTGAGCTGTCTGCCGGGTTTAGAAGCTGCATCTTGCTGTTGAAGCGGTCGGGGGTTGAAACGTTGCTGCGGATGCGGGTGGGGCTGCTGCTAGTCCTAATGGGATCGA